>JBAXOC010000334.1:0-2026 GCA_037133455.1 Comamonadaceae bacterium
ATCGTGGTTGAGGCCGACGGCAGCTTGACGGGAAAAAATACCGACGCCTTTGGCTTTATTCAAAGCCTGCGCGATGCCCAAACGCATTGGCGTGGGGATGCGGGCGTTGCGGTCGTTCTTGGTGCTGGCGGCGCAGCGCGAGCGGTGGTTGCAGGCTTGTTAGATGCGGGCTGCCCCGAGATTCGACTCTGCAACCGCACCTTTGCCAACGCCCAATCCTTGGCTTCCGAATTTGGAACGCGTGTTCAGGCGGTAGCTTGGCAAGAACGCAACGAGGCTATGCGCGGTACCGCCGTGTTGGTCAATAGCACGAGCCAAGGCATGCAAGGCGAAAGCGCCCTAGATATCTCATTGGACGCACTGCCGATCACTGCGCTGGTGAGCGATATTGTGTATGTGCCTTTGCAAACGCCTTTGCTCCAAGCGGCCCACGCCAGAGGTAATACCACCGTCAACGGCTTGGGCATGCTCATCAACCAAGCCCGCCCTGCGTTTGAGGCTTGGTTTGGCGTTCTGCCGGATGTGACCTCGGAACTGCAAAAGGCGTTGGAAAATACTTTGCCGCCTGTAAAAATTTAATCCCCTTTCAACCTCAATCCATTCAAGGAAAAACCATGCACACATCCAACTCTGGCCTGCAATACGAAGACACCACCGAAGGCACGGGCGACGCTGCAGTCGTCGGTAAAAACGTGACCGTTCACTACACCGGATGGCTTTTCAATGACGGCGTTCAAGGCGCCAAATTTGATTCAAGCAAAGACCGCGGCGACCCCTTTGTTTTTCGCTTAGGCGCCGGCATGGTGATCCAGGGCTGGGACGAAGGCGTGGCCGGAATGAAAGTCGGCGGTGCCCGCACTTTGATCATCCCACCCGCATTGGGCTATGGCGTACGGGGCGCGGGCGGAGTCATTCCTCCTAACGCTACCTTGAAGTTCGACGTTGAACTCTTGGGCACCTAAAGGCTTTAACGTTTCGCTGTTGTTGCGCTTGACGCTCTTGAAATAGCGCGGGCGCACCCCATTTCTTCCTTACCTTCTTTTTTACGCCGAATTACTGGTATTTTCATGTCTGATCAAGCCCCCGCCCCTTCTCCATCCGCTGAATCTGAAAACCCCGAGATGCCTTTGGACACGGATCCTTTGGCCCTTGCCTTGGCAGAACTTGCCGCTTTGCAAGCCAAAAGCGCTGAATTAGCCGACCAATTTTTACGTGCCAAGGCCGACGCTGAAAATGCCCGCCGCCGCGCTGAAGACGATGTAACTAAAGCCCGTAAATTTGCGGTTGAAAATTTCGCCGAGAGTTTGCTGCCTGTGGCTGACAGCTTGGAAGCGGGTTTGGCGATTGCCGACGCCACCGTCGAGCAAATCAACGAGGGGGCACAAGCCACCTTGCGCCAACTCACCGCTGCGCTTGAGCGCAACAAAGTGATTGCCATCAACCCCGCTGCCGGCACCAAATTTGACCCGCACCACCACCAAGCCATCAGCGTGGTCCCCGCCGAGCAAGAGGCCAATACGGTGGTTGGCGTGCTGCAAAAGGGCTACCTGATCGCTGACCGCGTGCTGCGGCCAGCCTTGGTGACCGTTTCGGCCCCCAAATAGCCTTATTTTTTAGGGTTTAGGCCTTGAATTGGGCCGTTTGGGCCCTATCTCTTTTACATCTAGTTTTTTTGAATCAGCAGGAGTTTCATCATGGGAAGAATCATCGGTATCGACTTAGGCACCACCAACAGCTGTGTGGCCATCATGGAAGGCAACACCGCCAAGGTCATTGAGAACGCCGAAGGCGCTCGCACCACGCCTTCAATCATTGCGTACCAAGAAGACGGCGAAGTATTGGTCGGTGCGTCCGCCAAGCGCCAGTCGGTCACCAACCCTCGCAATACCCTGTATGCGGTCAAGCGCTTGATTGGTCGTAAATTCAGCGAAAAAGAAGTTCAAAAAGACATCGATCTGATGCCTTACACCATCGCGGCTGCCGATAACGGCGACGCCTGGGTTGAAGTGCGCGGCAACCGCATGGC
>JBAXOC010000335.1:0-2025 GCA_037133455.1 Comamonadaceae bacterium
GAACCAAGACCTGCGCCGCCAACCCGGCCGCAAAACTGCGGGAGGCGAAGCTTGAAAACAAGGGGGTATGAAAAGACATCAAAAGCGGGTGCTCACGCCTTCGCCGCCCCCACCACCGCCAAGCCCGCAGCCACGCCACCAAAAGGATTGCCTTTTACCAAGTGGGCCTGTGGCATCGCGGTTTGCAGGGCTTGTACCAAAGGGTGCAGAGCCGATGAACCGCCAGTGAGGTAAACCACATCGACGCGGTCTAAGCCGGAGGCTTTGACACACGCTAACGCACACTCCACCACCTGCGCGATGGCTTGTTGCAAAGACTCTTGCATTACGAATGTGTCAAGCGATGGCGCGAGGTGGGGTTCTAAAAAATTCAAATCAACGGCGGTGGCATTTCCTGAAACAGAGCAGGCAATTTTGGCGGCCTCTACGCTTGCGAGCATGCGGTGGCCGTGTTGCTCCTCGAGGGCTTGCATGAGGCGTTTGTGTAAGGCCTGGTCAGAAAAGTCGGTCCAAAGTTCGCTGGCAAAGTGCAGGGCTTTGCGGGTGTAGGCGCGGTGAATAAAGTGCCAGGTGCTGAGGTCAAAGAACACACTGTTGGGAACCGGGCGATCGCCGGTGCCAATGTGTTTGTAGCCCAAGAGGGGCATGACGGTTGCAAGGTCAAGCAGGCGGTCAAAGTCTGTGCCGCCAATGTGAACCCCGGTGCTGGCGAGAACGTCGGCGCTGCGGTCTGACAACGCGCTGCGCTTTTGATTGAGGCGGATGGTGGTGAAGTCGGACGTGCCCCCGCCAATGTCCACGACCAAAGCCGTAGTTTCTTTATCGATTTGCTGCTCGTAATCCAGCGCCGCCGCAATGGGCTCCAACTGAAAGCGGATGTCGCTAAAGCCCGCTTCAAGCGCGGCGCGGCTTAAGGTGGTTTGCGCCAAAGCGTCGCGCTCGGGGTCGTCATCCACAAAGTGCACCGGGCGACCGATGACGACGTGGGTCAACGAGTCGCCCACATGGGCTTCGCAGCGGCGTTTTAGTTCTTTGAAAAAGAGCACCACGATGTCAAAAAAGCGCAGCGCTCGGCCGTCGACTTGGGTGTATTCATCCATCAACGCGCTGCCTAGCAAGCTTTTGAGCGAGCGCAATAAACGTCCTTCGTGGCCACTTAAATACGCCTGCATGGCGTCTTCGCCATATAGAACATGGTGGGTCTCGGCATCAAAAAAAACAGCGGTGGGCATTTCAGAACGCGCAGCGCTCAGCGGGATAACGCGCAGTATGCCGCTCTCGTCGATGACCGCCGCCGCCGAGTTAGACGTACCAAAGTCAATCCCCAGCGTCAACATAGCAGCAAGATAAGAAAGGGTTTAATCACCGTAACGGCGCGTCCATTCTTTTTCCAGCGGCTCCACCCACGAGCCGTGCGGCTCAATCAGGGCGGGGGCTGGCTGGCGCACCTGGCCCGGCAGCGCTGGCGCTGAAAACGCAGCCCGCTGTGCTAAGGGCAAGCGATCCACAGCCAAGACCGTGGGGTCGCCCCAGACGGCAATATCGGCCTTTCTGGCCTGGGCCGCAGGGCTGAGTAAGAAGTTGACAACCACCTGAGCGCCCTGGGCGGCGCGGCTGTTAAAGGGAATGGCAAGGAAGTGGGTGTTGCCCACCGTGCCGCTGGTGAATTGGTAACTGAAGGTACTCGGCGATAAACGGCGGGCTGCAATTTCGTTGGCGGCTTCATTGGGGTTGAAGGTCATTGCCAAAAGCAACTCTCCATCCGAAAACATTTGGCGCAATACCGCTGCGGTATGGGGGAACTGCTTACCCTCGCGCCACAACGAAGGGTGCAGCGCGTCCAGCGTTTTCCATAGAACGGCGGTGCTTTTTTCAAAGGCTTGCGGCGTCACGCTTTGGTACAGCGCTGCGCGTTCGGAGCCGCTGTTGAGGTCCAGCAAAAGTTGTTTCAGAAACGTCGTACCGTGAAAGTCGGGTGGGCGTGGGTAGCTCACACGGCCGTGTGAGCTACCCACGCCCACCCGA
>JBAXOC010000336.1:0-2017 GCA_037133455.1 Comamonadaceae bacterium
TCGCGTGTGCGCCTTATGCGCTGATCGAAACCGCAGCGCAATTGGCGGCAGTGGCTGATGACCTTTTGCCCGGGATTTTAAAAACCACGCGCATGGGTTACGACGGCAAAGGCCAAATGCGGGTTGCTAACCGTGCTGAGTTGGCCAGCGCTTGGGATACGCTTGCCAGCGTTCCTTGCGTATTAGAAAAAATGCTGCCTTTAGCGATGGAGTGCTCGGTGATCGTAGCTCGCGGTGCCACGGGTGAGATCGTGAACTTTCCTGTTCAACACAACCTGCACCGCGACGGAATTTTGGCGGTTACCCAAGTCTTTGACGGCGTGGTACCCAAAGCTTTGGCGGACCAAGCCGTTGCTGGCGCCCGCGCAATTGCGCAGGGCTTGGGTTATGTGGGCGTATTGTGCGTGGAGTTTTTTGTTTTGCAAGACGGAAGCTTGATTGTCAATGAAATCGCCCCGCGTCCGCATAACAGCGGGCATTACACCCTCAACGCCTGTGACCAGTCGCAATTTGATTTACAGGTTCGCACCCTCGCAGGACTGCCCTTAACGCAACCGCGCCAACACAGTGCCGCCATCATGCTCAATTTGTTGGGTGAAATTTGGGTGAACCAAAAGACGCCTGATTGGGCTGGCGTCTTGGCCTTACCTGGAACCCATTTGCACTTGTATGGCAAGTTGTCGGCTCGCAAGGGCCGCAAGATGGGTCACCTCAACATCACCGCCGACACCCCAGAGCAGGCGCGTGAGACGGCTCTGCGTTGTGCCGCGTTGTTGGGTATCGCTGCGTTTTAGGAGCGATGGGTGATTCTTTCTCGCACTGATCCGGCATCGGTTGCCACCTGCGTAAAGGAAATTCGCGCAGGCGGGCTGATCGGCCTACCGACCGAGACGGTGTATGGCTTAGGGGCAGATGCATCTAACGATGTGGCGGTCGCCAAAATTTTCCAAGCCAAAGGTCGCCCGCAAAACCATCCGTTGATCGTTCACATTTCAGACCAAGACGGCGGAATTTCTGGCGCAGAACATTTCGCAACCAAGATCCCAGAATTTGCGCGATTACTCATGTTGGCTTTTTGGCCAGGTCCGCTGACGCTGATCTTGCCTCGGCGCGAAGGCGTTGGCCGCGCAAGCGCAGGCGGTCAACAGACCATTGGTCTGCGCTGCCCCGACCACTTTGATGCCCAAGCCATTCTTCATGGTTTGCGCAATGCGCCCGGCCCTGTCGTGTGGGGTGTGGCTGCGCCAAGCGCCAACCAGTTCGGCCGCGTGAGCCCAACGACCGCGGCCCATGTTGAAAGCGAGATGGGCACGGACTTGTTGATTTTGGATGGCGGCCCCTGCAGCTTGGGAATTGAATCGACCATCGTCGATTGCAGCCGCGGCGTTCCAGTTTTGTTGCGCCCGGGATCGATGACTGCGGTGCAAATTGAAGCAGCGTGCGGCCAAGCGCTTCGCGCTGCCAAGGACATGCCAACCCACACCGCTGCGCCCCGGGCCTCGGGAACTCTAGAGTCGCATTACGCGCCAAGGGCCAAGGTTCTTTTGCTGTCTAAGGACGCACTAAAGACGGCTTTGCAAAACCGGAGTGACTCTAAAACTAAACCTGTAAAAGTGCCCATCGGCGTGTATGTGCGTAGCTTCACGCCGAAAGACGAGTCCGCGCTTGCGGTGCGGCAGATGCCGATGGATGCAGAGCGCACGGCTCATGAATTGTTTGCCGTTTTGCGTGATTTAGATGCGCACAACGTTGCGGAAATTTGGGTAGAAAGCGTGCCAAACGAGCCGCTGTGGGCCGGCGTAGCCGATCGCTTGCAGCGGGCGAGCTCTTAGCTTGCGGCTTCCGTCGTAAACACCGTCAGCACGCCGGTGTAGGCGTAGAGGTGGTTATAGGCGACTTCGCCGCTGGCGAAAAAACCGACCAAGGGAACGTCGCCCAGAGCATGGCGAACCCATTGCATCTCGGCGCTCGCACTGCCAAAGTGGGGCCCGCCGCGGCCGGTGCAACTGACATAGAC
>JBAXOC010000337.1:0-2012 GCA_037133455.1 Comamonadaceae bacterium
CTTTTGGTACAGACCAAACAAACTCATGGCAAAGCCTGGCGTGCAAAAACCGCATTGCGAGGCATGGCTAGTTTTTAAGGCCTCTTGTACGGGGTGGGGTGCGCCGTTGTCTTGGGTTAAACCTTCTACCGTCCACACAGCTAGACCGTCTACCGAATGGGCCAAGCGAATGCAGCTGTTGATCGCGCTGGTGTGTAATTTTCCGTCGCGCTCTTGTCCAATCACCACGGTACAGGCACCGCAATCACCTTCACCGCAGCCTTCTTTGGTTCCGGTGCAATGCAAGTCTTCGCGTAAGACTTCGAGCAAGGTGCGGTTCGCTGGCACTTCGTGCAGCGTGATGGCTTCGCCGTTTTTTAAAAATCGAATGGACTGGGTTTTCATGGGCTTGGTTCTCCAACCATCAGGGTAAATCGGTAGTTTCTTTAGCGCTATACGCGATAGCATATGACACCTATTCACCTTTGCATATGAGCTTAACCCCGCTTTTCGACAAGATAGACCTTCACTTGATAAAGGTTTTACATATCGTGTTGACCGAGCGCAGTGTTTCCAAGGCCGCCATCCGACTGGGCATGCACCAGCCGGCGGTGAGCGCGTGTTTAAAACGCTTGCGCAGTGCCTCGGGTGACCCTCTTTTGGTGCGTTCAGGCGCTTTCATGGTGCCAACCGAAGCCGGTTTGCGCATGGTTGAGCCCAGTGCCCAGCTATTACGCTCAGCCGAAGTGCTTTTCTCAGACGCCCGCGAATTTATTCCGAGTACAGCCCGACATGTCTTTCGTATCGCCGCCTCGGATTATTTGGCGCCTTCTTTTTTGCCTCAGTTGGTGGCGTCGATCAAAACCCAAGCGCCTTACGCTGCGATAGAAATATTGCCTTTAACGCCTGCCTCGGATTACCGCGCCCAATTGGCCAGTGGCGAGGCCGATATCGTGATCGGCAACTGGCCTTCTTTACCGGCAGACATGCACCAAGCTTCCTTGTTTAGCGACGACGTGGTGTGTTTGGTTTCGCAAAAACACCCGGCGGTTCGCCGCGGTTGGGACTCTGCCGATTGGCTCAAAGCCGAGCATATTGCCCCCGGAGCGACCCATCTCGGAGCCAAGGGTGTGATCGACGGCCACCTTCTTGAATTGGGTTTGCAGCGCAACGTAGTCGCCCGGTGCTCTCATTTTGGGTTGATTCCAGCCATGGTGGCATCGACATTGCTAGTGCTAACCACAGGTCGGCGTTACTGCGAGGGGTTTGTGAATACCTTACCCGTCGTCGTGGTGCCGTGTCCCGTGGACTTTCCTAAAATGGTCTACTACCAACTGTGGCATGAACGCACCCACGCATCGGCGGCCAACCGGTGGCTGCGTGAACGGGTCAAAGCCGTGGCCGCAGGCCTGTGAAATGATGAAAACAAAGAGACTTTTTCATGGATAAGCCCAGACTGCAACTCACCGGTATCACCAAAGCCTACCCTGGAGTCGTCGCCAACAGCGGCATTGCGCTTACGGTCATGCCAGGACAGACCCATGCGGTTTTGGGTGAAAACGGTGCGGGCAAGTCGACGTTAATGAAAATTATTTACGGCTCCATCAAGCCCGACGCCGGCCAGATGCTTTTCAACGGCCAAGTAGCCCACATCCGCAACCCGAAAGAGGCACGTGCTTTGGGCATCAGCATGGTGTTTCAGCATTTCAACTTGTTTGACACCATCACGGTGGCTGAAAACGTATGGCTCGGACTTGAAAAAAGTCTGACGCTGGCCCAGGTTACCCAAAGCATCAACGCCAAAGCAGCGCAGTACGGACTGGACATCGACCCCAGCCGCCCGGTGCATACCCTGAGCGTGGGGGAGATGCAACGGGTGGAAATCATTCGTGCTTTATTGACCAATCCGCAGTTGTTGATTTTGGATGAGCCCACTTCGGTGCTGACACCGCAAGCGGTGGAGAAGCTGTTTATCGTGCTGAAGCAACTTGCTTCGGAAGGCTGCAGTATTTTGTATATCAGCCACAAGCTCC
>JBAXOC010000338.1:0-1992 GCA_037133455.1 Comamonadaceae bacterium
GCCATGGGTCGGCCCGGGCGCATCGCAATTTTCCAAAACACCACGCCACCTTCACCAGGGGTTTCGCTGTGTGCTAACTCGCGCATCATGGCTTTGGTGTGGTCAGCTTCACCCACGCTGACGCCGCCGCTTGTGACGATGGCGTCGGCCTGTTGTGCGGCGCTAAGAAATGCGGCCTTTAATGCGTCGGGTTCATCACGGATGACGCCCATGTCAATGCATTCAATCCCCATACGCCGCAACAGGCCCCAAACGGTGTAGCGGTTACTGTCATACACAGCGCCTTCACGCGGCGTTTCTCCTAGGCTGAGAACCTCGTCACCGGTAGAAAAATACGCCACGCGCAAGCGACGAAAAACGCACATTGTGGGCAAACCGAGGCTTGCCAGCAAGCCCAAAGCTGCGGGGCTCACAACCGTTCCAGCCGTTAAAGCGGCTTTGTCTTTTTTCAGGTCTTCGCTACGAAACCTGCGGTTGTCTCCTAGCCGAAGTAAGCCCGCGGGGATGGAAATGGTGGCACCTTCACCCACACCTGCGTGTATCACCATTTCTTGCGGAACCACGGTATCTAAGCCCGCAGGCATGACCGCCCCTGTGGTGATTTTTACGCACTCACCGGGGCCCACGGGCCCTTGGTAGGCTTTACCGGCGAGGGCAAAGCCGACGGGCTTGAGTTGCAAAGGCGCATTGGCTTGAAGCGCAAGGCCAGCAAAAGCGTAGCCGTCCATTGCCGAGTTATCGTGGGCGGGGACATCAATGGGGCTGATGACGTCTTGAGCGAGAACCCGCCCTAAGCTTTGCATCAAAGGCAGTGTTTCCGTGGTGTCAACCGCCGCAACCATGCGCGATAAAAAGGCGTTGACCGTATGGGCGGGCAGAGCGTTGGGGTCATAGCCTGCGAGCTCGGCTGCAATGGCTTCTAAAGTCTTCATGGGTTTTCTAGGGATTGCAGTTGGGCCAAGGTGTTGGCATTGAAAAAAGCCTGCGGGTCATCGTGGGGGAGGTTAAAGGCGACCTCTACAGTGTGGTGTTGACTTGTCCACGCATCAACCTTTCTGCTACCTTGGCTGAGAAAGTGATTAAGGCTGGGCGCGAGAGCGGTGCGCATGAGACAAAAAACAGGCTGGGTTCTTAACTGTGTTTCACCATGTTTATTGGTCTCATGAGCGCTAGCAACGGCAATGTCGGCTCCGTGGGATGAGAGAGCGTGGCTTAGGCGCTCGAGTAAATCCAAGGGGAAGACGGGCGAGTCGCAGGGTACGGTGAGCAGGTAGGGAATTTCGGGTTGGGCGCAATGCGCCAAGGCGGTGGCGAAACCAGCCAAGGGGCCTGCAAAGCCTTCAATGGCATCTTGCCAGACGGGAAAGCCCCACGCTTCATAGGTGAGCGCGTTGCGGTTGGCGTTAACGGCAATCAGTCCGGGCGAGCCCGTGGTTTGGTGGTTGAGGCGGTCGATGGCGTGGTGTGCCAAGGCTTTGCTGCGCAGTTCTTGCAAGCCTTTGTCAACACCGCCCATGCGACTTCCCATGCCACCGGCCAGCACGACGGCACACACGTCTTTAGCCAAAATTTGCGCCATGGCGGCTAGCCGCCGATATAGCTCATCTCCACCCGGCGCGGGCCAGGCGCAGTGCTGGAGCTGTCGTGGGGGAGGGCGGCGCGTAATTCGGAGTAGCGGTCATCGCGGTTGGTCCAGATATGGCCAATCGCAGAGGCCAGTTCGGCGTCACTAGAACCCGAGCGTACGAGGCTGCGCAAGTCATACCCTTGGTTGGCAAACAGGCACAAATAGAGCTGGCCTTCGGTCGATAAGCGAGCGCGGTTGCAGTCTTTGCAAAAAGCCTGGGTCACGCTGCTGATGACTCCGATTTCACCGGCGCTGGGATCGTGCTTTCCTTGGGGGTCGGCGTATCCCCAGCGTTGGGCGGTCTCGCCGGGCGCTGCGGCTTCAAGGGCGATTAAGGGCAGTTCGCTGGCAATGCGTTGGATTAC
>JBAXOC010000339.1:0-1989 GCA_037133455.1 Comamonadaceae bacterium
TGTCGACAATGTGGATCTGCGTCTGAATAAAGGCGAGGTTTTAGGCCTGATTGGCGAAAGTGGCGCGGGTAAATCAACGATTGGTTTGGCGAGTATGTGCTACGCCCGTGCTGGGGTTCATATCGCTGGCGGTGAAGTGGTTTTAGACGGTGTCAATATCCGTTCGCTGGACGCTGAAGGCCGCCGTGATATGCGAGGCAAACGCATTGCCTATATTGCGCAATCAGCTGCGGCTGCGTTTAATCCCGCGCACAGCTTGATGGACCAAGTGTGCGAGGCCCCTTTGCTACACGGACTCATGACGCGCTCCGAAGCCCAGGCGTGGGCCCGTGAGCTTTTTGCCGCCTTGGATTTGCCTGACCCGGAAAATTTTGGTTCCCGATACCCGCACCAAGTTTCAGGCGGACAGTTGCAGCGCGCGATGGCGGCTATGGCAATGTCCTGCCGCCCGGATGTGTTGGTGCTGGATGAACCTACGACTGCGCTGGACGTAACCACGCAAATTGAAGTGTTGATCTTGCTGAAATCTTTGATTCGCCAGTACAACACCGCAGCTTTGTACATCACCCATGATTTGGCCGTGGTTGCCCAAGTCGCAGACCGTATCAAGGTCTTGCGCCACGGCAAAGAAGTGGAAGAAGGCGAAACCAGCCAGATCTTGCACCACGCCTCTAAAGACTACACCGCCCGCTTGGTTGCGGTGCGCGGCGCAGCGGCAAGTGAGCGCGCAATTGCTGCGACGGTCAAAGAAACAACGGTGCTTTCCATCGAAGATTGCCACGCTTATTACGGCGATTTTCATGTGGTGCGTGGCGTCTCTTTAGATGTCAAGCTCGGAGAAACCGTGGCGGTCGTCGGCGAGTCAGGCTCAGGCAAATCCACATTGGCCCGCGTCATCACCGGTCTGCTTGCCCCTCGCAGTGGCAATATTGTTTTTCAAGGCCAAGCGCTTCCTAAAAGCCTAGGCGAAAGAAGCAAGGAACTCAAGCGCCGTATTCAATTGGTGTACCAAATCCCAGACGTGGCGATTAACCCCCGCCAAAGTTTGCTAGAAATCATTGGCCGCCCCGTGCAGTTTTATTTTGGCGCGGGACGCGCTGAGATGCTTGCCCGTGCCAAAGAACTGATGGCTTTGGTTGAACTCCCCGTAGAGTACTTAGAGCGCCGTCCAGGACAGCTTTCCGGTGGACAAAAGCAACGTGTGTGCATTGCGCGTGCGCTTGCAGCCAAGCCGGATTTGATTATTTTGGATGAGCCAACCTCGGCTTTAGATCCTTTGGTGGCGGAAGAAATTTTGACTCTTTTGCGCAAGTTGCAAAGAGAGCTCGGACTGTCGTACGTTTTGATCACCCATGATCTGGATGTGGTTCACCGCATTGCCCACCGCACAGCCGTGATGTTGCAAGGGCAGTTCGTAGCCTTTGATAAGACGGACAATATTTTCGATCGCCCTGAGCACCCTTACACCCAAAAATTGATCACGGCCGTGCCTGAGATGCGTGTCGATTGGTTGGATGAGGTCTTAGAAAAACGCCGATTAGCTGCAGCATAAGCAAAAAAAAGGAGGCTTCGGCCTCCTTTTTTGATATGGCTGATACCAACGATGGTTTAAACGTTGGAGTCAGGAAACGAAGCCTTGCGGCGGTTCATGTAATCCAATACGGCTTCATCTGCGGCGACATCCAAAGCTGGCGCTTCGTATTCGGCCAATTGTTTTTTCCACATTGCATTCGCGCGTACCGACAAGTCCACCGATCCTTCGGCTTCCCACTGCTCAAAACTGTTGTTGTCCGTAATCGGTGAGCGGTAAAAAGCGCTCTCGAAGTTGGCCTGGGTATGGGCGCAACCTAAAAAGTGTTTGCCCGGTCCGACTTCGCGAATCGCATCCATGGCCTGTCCGTTTTCGGTGACATCGACACCGCCTAACAAGGTGTGCATCATTCCGGCTTGGTCCGCGTCCATGATGAACTTCTCGTAGCCCATGGAGAG
>JBAXOC010000340.1:0-1988 GCA_037133455.1 Comamonadaceae bacterium
GGACACTGAAAACTCGGCAACCCGCATCACTCACCTGCCCTACAAAATCACGAACGAAGCCATAGCTTTCATCTTGGTCAATACCAATGCGGTGCTTCACGCTCACCGGAACGTCAACGGCGTCCACCATCGCTTTGACACACTCAGCAACCAAGGACGGCTCTTTCATCAAACACGCGCCAAAGGCACCGCGCTGAACCCGCTCTGACGGGCAACCGCAGTTCAGATTGATTTCGTCATAGCCCCACTGAGCGCCAATGCGGGCTGCGTGAGCCAGGTCACCGGGCTCGCTGCCCCCGAGTTGCAAGGCTACAGGATGCTCTTCTTCGTTAAAGCGCAAATGGCGATGTGCGTCTCCATGGATCACCGCCCCCGTGTTGACCATCTCGGTGTAAAGCATCGTGCGCTGACTGAGTAGCCGATGGAAAAAACGGCAATGGCGATCGGTCCAATCCATCATCGGGGCAACCGACAACCGCCAGCGTTGAGTTTGGGGAAATTCCATAGACCTTGATTATCCTTTTTCTTCAATTCAAAACGCGCACACTTTCATCAACAAAAGATATGATGGTTTTAAACAATCCAAAAACAGGAATTTGATATGAGCGATACAACCATTTGGTGGCTGGTCACAGGGGGCCTAGTGGCCATGGAACTCACCACGGGAACCTTCTTTTTATTGATGCTTGCCATTGGGTCAGCTGCCGCTGCGCTGGCAACGTACGCAAGCGTTGGGTTTAACGGGCAATTGGTCATTGCAGGTGGCGTAGGCGGCTTGGCTGTGGTGTGGTGGAGCATTTACCGTAAACGCCATCCCGGACTTGCGGCTTCAAGCAGCCCAGAACAACACCTCGATATTGGAGAAACGATATACGTTGACGCGTGGGACGAAAACGGAAGCACCGACGTCAAACACCGTGGCGCCAACTGGAAAGCGGTGTGCACTGACAGCCGAGCGTTACAAACGGGTTTACACCGTATCCAAGGAATCGAAGGCAATCGCCTCGTCCTTGAAAAAATTTAATACAGATCAATTTCAAAAAGAGAGTCACCATATGGAACTAGCATTCGTCTTCTTGGCCATCGCGGTCTTGTTCATCATTAAAACCGTCAAGGTTGTCCCACAGCAGCAGTCTTGGGTGGTCGAGCGGCTTGGTAAATACTATGCCAGCCTCACCCCCGGGTTGAACTTTGTGGTGCCCTTTGTTGACAAAGTGATTCAAAAGCACAGCCTGAAAGAAATCCCGCTCGACGTTCCCAGCCAAATTTGTATTACCCGCGACAACACGCAATTACAAGTAGATGGAATTCTGTACTTTCAAGTAACTGATCCGCGTTTGGCGAGTTACGGGTCTTCCAACTACATCATCGCGGTAACCCAGTTGGCACAAACCAGCTTGCGCAGCGTCATCGGCAAACTCGAACTCGACAAAACCTTTGAAGAACGCGACATCATCAATGCCCAAGTGGTCGCAGCGATTGATGAAGCTGCGCTGAACTGGGGGGTTAAAGTCTTGCGCTATGAAATCAAAGACTTGACTCCGCCAAAAGAAATTTTGCACGCGATGCAGTCGCAAATTACCGCTGAGCGCGAAAAGCGGGCTTTGATTGCAGCCTCCGAAGGCCGCCGGCAAGAACAGATCAACATCGCCACGGGTGAGCGTGAGGCGTTTATTGCCCGCTCAGAAGGTGAAAAACAAGCCGCGATCAATAAAGCCCAAGGCGATGCTGCAGCCATCACTGCCGTTGCCGATGCAACCGCACACGCCATTGAGCGCATTGCCGCTGCCATTGAAAAACCCGGTGGCGAGCAAGCCGTTCAACTCAAGATCGCCGAACAAGCGGTTCAGGCTTACAGCAAAGTGGCCCAAGACGCCGCCACCACGCTTATCGTTCCGGGGAACATGACGGAGGTGTCCACGCTCATTTCCTCTGCCATGCAAATGATCAACAACGGAAAAAAATAGACTTCAAACAGTGGCGCACCA
>JBAXOC010000341.1:0-1967 GCA_037133455.1 Comamonadaceae bacterium
GCAATATGGAAGGCTTGAATTTGGTACTTATCCCGGAAATGCTGTGGGATTACTGTACGACCAATGTGTTGGTGATGGAGCGCATGCATGGGGTACCGATCAGCCAAGTGGACCGTTTGCGAGCCGCAGGGGTTGATATTTCAAAACTGGCCCGCGATGGGGTGACCTTGTTTTTCACCCAAGTGTTTAGAGACGGATTTTTCCACGCCGATATGCATCCGGGCAATATCCAAGTGAGTCTGGATCCTCAAACCTTTGGGCGGTATATCTCTTTGGATTTCGGTATTGTTGGCACGTTGACTTCGGTGGATAAAGAGTACCTAGCCCAAAACTTTGTTGCTTTTTTTCGCCGAGATTACAAACGCGTCGCTGAATTGCACATTGAGTCGGGTTGGGTGCCGGCCGCGACCCGTGTGGATGAATTGGAAGCCGCTGTTCGCGCGGTGTGTGAACCGTATTTTGATCGCCCATTGAAAGAAATTTCATTGGGACTTGTGTTACTTCGGTTGTTTCAAACCTCGCGGCGGTTTCAAGTGGAAATTCAGCCGCAGTTGGTGTTGCTGCAAAAAACGCTGCTTAACGTCGAAGGGCTTGGCCGCCAACTGGACCCCGAACTCGACCTCTGGGCGACTGCGAAGCCCTTTTTAGAACAATGGATGCTCAAACAAGTGGGGCCCCAAAGGCTGTGGTCGGAGCTGAAAGCCCAGGCCCCGCGCTACGCCAAACTCCTGCCCGAGTTGCCTCTGCTTTTTCATGCGTATTTGAAAGGCGGAGGGTCTGATTCACAGATCAAAGAATTGCTAGCCAAGCTACTGGTCGAGCAGCAAAAAACCAACCGGGTGCTACGCGCAGTGATTTACACAGCCGTCGGTTTCGCGATTGGGGTGCTCGTCACGCAGTTGCTTTTGCCAGCGCATTACTTCTAGTTTGGGGCTGCAACTTATAATCGCAGGCTTTGCCATCTGACCCTTAGGGATTCTTTAGCCATGCCCATATACGCCTACAAATGTGAGTCCTGCGGATTCGCCAAAGACGTGTTGCAGAAAATCTCCGACCCCCACCTTTCGGACTGCCCGCAATGCGGGAAAGCTGCGTTTCAAAAGCAAGTCACTGCGGCGGGTTTTCAACTCAAGGGCTCAGGCTGGTACGTCACAGATTTTCGCGGTGGTGACACTGCAAAAGCGCCCGCAGCTGGGGCAGTCGCTGGCGCTGAAGCAAGCACCACGCCCGCTACCTCGGATTCGTCTGCTGCTAGCGCAAGTTCTTCCGATTCAAGCGTCAGCGCTACGGCAAATCCTGCGCCTGCTTCTGCGGCTGCTGCATCTACTCCCGTGAGCGCGCCCTCGGCGAGCACCTCACCAAGCCCTTAGTTTGCCTCCTGATATTCCAAAGACTGGACTGAACGTGCCTATCAAAAAATACCTCCTCACCGGCCTCATGGTTTGGTTGCCTTTGGCGATCACGATCTGGGTTTTGCTGTGGTTGGTGGGTATTTTGGATGGCCTTTTTGGTAGCTTGTTGTCGGCGCTGTCAGCGGTAAGCTCGGACGCTGCTGGGGTCTCGATCGCGCGTTTGCAACATATCCCGGGTTTGGGCGTGGTCTTGGTTTTGGGCTTTATGTTGCTGACTGGCGCTTTGGTGTCCAACGTAGCGGGGCGCTGGTGGCTCAAACAATGGGACCGGATGTTTACCAATATTCCGTTCGTCAGGTCAATCTACAACGGCGTCAAAAAAGTCTCTGATACCTTGTTCTCTAGCAACGGAAATGCATTCCGAACCGCCTTGTTGGTGCAGTTTCCTTACCCAGGCGCTTGGACCATCGCCTTTCAAACCGGTGCGCCCACCGGAGAAGTGGCCAACCATCTCCAGGGTGAGTTTGTCAGCGTGTATGTCCCTACCACACCCAACCCCACTGGCGGCTATTTTCTGATGCTGCCCCGGTCCGAAGTGATCGA
Organism: Comamonadaceae bacterium; assembly: GCA_037133455.1. GTDB lineage: Bacteria > Pseudomonadota > Gammaproteobacteria > Burkholderiales > Burkholderiaceae_C > Allorhodoferax. The sequence goes on from JBAXOC010000341.1 coordinate 1,956, forward strand.
GCTCGATATGGA
>JBAXOC010000342.1:0-1960 GCA_037133455.1 Comamonadaceae bacterium
GTACGTGAAATTCCAGCACTACCTTTTGATGCGCAAGCAGCAGCGGTTTACGGCCCCGTGCGTTTAGCAACGAAAGAGAAACAAAGTGACGCGCTGGATAAATTGATTGCAGCCCATGCGTTGGCCTTAGACGTCACGCTGGTAACAAACAACCTGAGTGACTTTCAAAAATACCCAGGCTTGAAGTTGGAAAATTGGGTCGCAGGTCACTAACGGCCTAAACCCCGTAGTAACGGTCGGTTCGGTGGTTGACGCCGATCACGAGATTTAGAGCGGCAGCGCCTAAGAGCGAGAGCAAGGCCTTGCTCGGGTCAGCAACCACGAACGCGGCCAACAAAATCAAAAAGTCAACGGCCATTTGCACATTGCCCGCCCGCCAACCGCGGGATTTTTGCAAGTACACCGCCGTAATGGTGACGCCGCCTAAGCTGGCGCCGTGGCGGATCAAAATCAGTATTCCCGTTCCTGCCAACAAGCCGGCCATGACCGCAGCAAAGACCGGATTCAAATGGGAAAACCCAAGCCATTGCGGCAGCACCTCAACATAGATAGAGAGCAAAGCCACTGCCGTAAAAGTCTTCAGCGTAAAGACTCGGCCCAACTTGCGCCATCCGAAAACATAAAACGGCAAGTTAATGACAAACAACACCGCGCCCAAGGGATAGCCCGCAAGGTAGTGAACCAAAAATGCTAAACCGGTGGTCCCACCGGTAAACAAACCCACTTCACGAAACATACACACCGCCAACGCCACAAAAAGGCAGCCAGTGAGCAAGCCTTGGGCGTCTTCTAGGTGGCTGTGGGGAGCAGGTGGGGGCGTGGGCGCCAGTTCAGAAATAAATTACCCCAGTTTTTTCATCAACAGCTCATTCACCTGTGCCGGATTGGCCTTACCTTTGCTGGCCTTCATGATGGGACCCACCAAACCGTTCAAGGCTTTGATGTTGCCGGCCTTGAACTCTTCGACGTTTTTGGGGTTGGCAGCTAGTACTTCATCGATGATGGCTTCTAGTGCGCCGGTATCGTTGATTTGTTTGAGGCCTTTGGCTTCGATGATGGCGTCGACTTCACCCTCGTCATTCCACAGGCCTTCAAACACTTGCTTGGCCGAGTTGTTGTTGATGGTACCGTCTTGTATGCGCATGATCATGGCGCCTAATAGCGCGGCAGGCACGGTCAATTGGTCAAAGCCCAATTCGGCGGCGTTCAAGCGACGAGATACTTCGCCCATGATCCAATTGCCAGATGGTTTGGCATTTTCGATCCCCACCACTGCGACTACAGCTTCGAAATAGTCAGACATTGCTCGATTAGATACGAGAGCGCGGGCGTCGTATTCAGTCAAGCCATAAGACACTTGGTTGTAAGCAGTTTCTATGTCATCGCGTAGAGTTTTTTTGTACTCTGCTGTCGCCATAAATTTGCGAAGTCGGTCTTCTGGTAACTCAGGCAATTTGCTTTTAACTTCAGCAACCCACTCTCGAGAAATCACCAGCGGAGGCAAGTCAGGGTCAGGGAAATAGCGGTAGTCGGCGGCGTCTTCTTTGGTGCGCATGGCGCGGGTCTCGCCCGTGTCGGGGTCAAACAAAACGGTGGCTTGTTGAATAGTGTGACCGTCTTCGATTTGCTCGATCTGCCAGCGCACTTCATAGTCGATGGCTTGTTGCATGAACTTGAAGCTGTTCAGGTTTTTGATCTCGCGGCGTGTTCCAAGCGCAGCGCCAGGCTTGCGCACCGACACGTTGGCGTCGCAACGGAATGAGCCTTCTTGCATGTTGCCGTCGCAAATACCAATCCACGTGACGATTTTGTGCAGCTCTTTGGCGTAGGCCACGGCTTCGTCGCTGCTTCGCATGTCGGGCTGGGTCACGATTTCCAAAAGAGGCGTTCCAGCGCGGTTGAGGTCAATGCCGGATTGACCAATGAAATCCTCGTGCAATGATTTGCCTGCATCTTCTTC
>JBAXOC010000343.1:0-1958 GCA_037133455.1 Comamonadaceae bacterium
GCCTGAAGGCGCGCAAATCACGCCCACGGCACAGCTACCCGCGCTGCCTGCGCCGATGATTGGCCACGTGACATCGAGCTACTTTAGCCCCACGCTCAATCGCTCGATTGCGATGGCCGTCGTGCGCTCAGGATTGAGCCGCATGGGTGAAAAAGTCTATCTCCCCTTGGTCGATGGCCGCATGGTTGCGGCAACCATTTGCAGCCCGGTCTTTTATGACCCTGAAGGAAAACGCCACCATGTCTAATGTTGTTTTGGAAAGCCCGCTCAACGGCATCAGCCGCTTAGGTGACCGGGTCCTCTCTGTCGATGGAAAACGGGTGGCCCTGGGCGAGTCGGCCTTCATGGAAATCATCACCTTGCGCGGTGACGCACAGGATGCGCGTTTTGCGGATGCCATCAAGCAGGTAACAGGGCTCGCCCTGCCTGTTGCTGCCAATACCGCAAGTTTGGGCGGGGGCAGACAGTTGGTGTGGCTGGGCCCCGATGAGTGGATTCTCAAAGCGCCGCTTAACTTGCAAAACCCCAACGACGACGCTTTAGAAAGCGCCTTGCGACTCGCCTTCGACGGTTTGCATTGTTCTGTGGTGCAAGTGGGCAGCGGTTACACCACGCTCACCGTTCAAGGCGAAGGCGCGGCCGATTTGTTGGCCCGCGGATGCCCGCTCGATTTTCACCCACGCGTTTTTGCGGTCGGCGCGGTGGCGCAAAGCCATGTCGCTAAAGCCGGCGCGACGATCTTGTGTCTTGAAGCCAGTACGCGTTTTGAATTGACCGTTCGACGCAGTTTTGCAGACTACCTGTTTCGCTGGCTTTGTGAAGCCGGTGCCGAATAAACCTGCGCGTTAGCGTTGTTTCTCTATGGCATATTCCTTAGGCATTGACACGGGCGGAACGTTCACGGACGTTGTTTTGTTGGATGCGAAACGCAAGGTCCTTGCCTCTGCCAAAAGCCTCACCACCCGCTTTGACCTCTCCGAGGGTATTGCCGCTTCTTTAGATAAATTACCCCAAGACTTGTTAACGCGGGTCACCTTGGTTTCTTTGTCTACAACCTTAACCACCAACTCGGTGGTAGAGGGCAAAGGCTCTCCGGTTTGCGTTTTGTTGCTCGGGTATGAAGCGCTGCAAGTTAAAAGCAGCGGGCTCGTTGACCTGCTTGGAAGTGACGCGATTGTCTGTTTACCAGGCGGGCACGATGCGGGTGGGTTGCCGACCCAAGCACTGGATGAGGCAGCGACACGCGCCGCTATTCTGAGCAACAAAAACCGCGTATCTGCCTTTGCTATTTCTGCCACGTTTGGGGTGCGCAACCCTGCACATGAAATGCAAGTGCGGGCGTGGGTGAAAGAGTTGTGTGATGTGCCGGTGACATGCGGCCATGAATTGGCATCCAGCCTGGGTGCACCGCGCCGGGCACTCACTGTCGCGCTCAACGCGCGGATGATTTTTCATGTCAAAGCGTTGATCGATTCGGTCCAAAAAACATTGGCTGATCGCGCGATAGATGCCCCTTTGATGGTTGTCAAAGGCGACGGTTCTTTGGTCAATGTGGCCAGTGCGATGCAGCGCCCGGTCAGTACCGTGCTCTCTGGACCGGCGGCCAGCGTGTTGGGCGCTTGCGCACTCAGCGGTTTGCAAGACGCGATTGTGGCCGACATGGGCGGTACGACGACCGATATCGCGGTGGTGCGTGGGGGCAAACCTGCGCTGAGTTTTGACGGTGCCATGGTCGGAAACTGGCGGCCGATGGTCGAGGCTGTGAAGGTGTACGCCATTGGCTTGGGCGGTGACAGCGAGGTCCGACTGCATGGAGGAGATGGGCTAACGATCGGCCCGCGCCGTGTTGTTCCCTTGAGTTTGGTTGTTCACGAACATCCGCATTTGTTGGCCGTGTTAGAGCGACAACAAAACGAAACGCCCCACGCCAGCCAAATGCGTTTTGCCGTTCGCCTCCA
>JBAXOC010000344.1:0-1942 GCA_037133455.1 Comamonadaceae bacterium
GGCGTGGTTGCAAGGCGTGTCGTTCTATATCGACGAGCGCGCGATCGTGCCGCGCTCGCTCATTGCCGAGATGTTGGCCGAGGGAAGCATCGACCCATGGCTTGACCCCAGCGCTACGCGCGTGCTCGACCTTTGCACGGGCAACGGTAGCTTAGGGATCTTGGCTGCGCTGGCCTATCCAAATATCACCGTGCTTGGGCTTGACTTGTCCAAAGACGCTTTGGCTGTGGCCCAGATCAACATCGAACGCCACGGCTTGGCAGGCCGCATGACGCTGGCCGAATCGGATGGCTTGGCCAAGGCCGATGGCGTGTTTGACCTCATCTTGTGCAACCCACCTTATGTGAACGCAAAAAGTATGTCCGAACTTCCCGCCGAGTTCAAGTGCGAGCCTGCGCTCGCTTTGGCCGGAGGCAGTGACGGCATGGACTTTGTCCGCAGTTTGCTGCGCGACGTAGCAGCCCAACTCAGCCCACAAGGCGTGTTGGTATTAGAAATTGGCAATGAACGCCCTTATTTTGAAGCCGCATTTCCTTTACTGGAAGTGGTTTGGCTGGAAACCAGTGCCGGTGAAGACCAGGTTTGTCTCATCACGCACGCATCACTGACCCCATGATTACTCTGAAAAATGTCACCTTGCGCCGCAGCGCCAAGGTTTTGCTCGATAGCACCTCCGTCACACTCAACCCCGGAGAAAAAGTCGGTTTGGTCGGACGCAATGGCGCTGGAAAATCGTCCATGTTCGCCTTGCTCAACGGCACTTTGCATGAAGATGCGGGCGAGTACTACATTCCGACCCAATGGCGCATGGGGCAAGTGTCTCAGGACATGCCGGAGACCGACCAAAGTGCTACCGAGTTTGTGATTGAAGGCGACACCGTTTTAAATACCGCCCGCGCAGAAGTGAAAGCCTCTGAGGCAACCGACGACGGCGACCGCATGGCCAATGCCTACATGGCCTTGTATGACGCAGGCGAACACGACGCGCCTTCGCGAGCCCAAGCTTTGATCCTGGGCTTAGGTTTTAAAACCACCGAACTCGAAAACCCGGTCAACAGCTTCTCAGGCGGCTGGCGCATGCGCTTGCAATTGGCTCGCGCATTGATGTGCCCTTCCGACTTGCTTTTGTTAGACGAGCCCACCAACCACTTGGACTTAGATGCCTTGGTGTGGTTAGAGGCTTGGCTTAAAAAGTACGAAGGCACCATGGTGGTGATTAGCCACGACCGTGAATTTTTAGATGCAGTGACCAATGTCACTTTGCACATTGACGCAGGCAAGTTGGTCCGTTACGGCGGCAATTACACCAAGTTTGAAGACATGCGGGCAGAGCAAATGACTTTGCAGCAAAACGCTTTCTCCAAACAGCAAGACAAAATTGCTCACTTGCAAAAATTCATTGCGCGCTTTAAGGCCAAGGCCAGCAAAGCCAAGCAGGCGCAGAGCCGGGTTAAAGCCCTGGACCGCATGGAAAAAATTGCACCTTTGATGGCCGATGCGGATTTCACCTTTGAATTCAAAGAGCCCGCCAACCTGCCCAACCCCATGCTGTCAATGTCAGGCGTAAGCTTTGGTTATCCGCCGCCCGAAGGCTCGGCTGAAGGAACGCCGCCAACAGTCATTGTCAATAACGTCAGCCGCTCGGTTCTCGCTGGCCAGCGCATCGGTATTTTGGGCGCCAACGGGCAAGGTAAATCGACCTTGGTTAAAACCGTTGCCCGAGACTTAGCAGCGATTGGCGGCGAAGTCACCGAAGGCAAGGGCCTCAATATTGGGTACTTCGCCCAGCAAGAGCTCGACGTTTTACGCCCAGCAGACAACCCGCTGGAGCACATGATTCGTTTAGTCAAAGAGCTCACCGCACAGGGAAAAATTGCCGGCCAAGCCACCCGCGAACAAGACTTGCGCAGCTTCCTCGGGACCTTCAATTTTGGCGGCGACA
>JBAXOC010000345.1:0-1940 GCA_037133455.1 Comamonadaceae bacterium
CGATATGGATGTGGATGAGGCCCTCACTTATGTTATTTCCATGGGATCGGTTCCTCCTTCGGTCAATCCGCAGGCAGCAGCTCCGATTACCGTTCACCCCCCCGTTACCCCTTAACTGATGGCCCCCTGGGGCAACTGAAAGAGCAAGCTATGGCAATGCGTTCCCACTACTGCGGTCTTGTGACCGAGGCCCTCATGGGCCAAACCGTTTCCTTGTGTGGTTGGGTTAACCGCCGCCGAGACCATGGCGGCGTTATTTTTGTGGACGTCCGTGACCGCGAAGGCTATGTCCAGGTGGTTTGCGACCCCGACCGTGCGGACATGTTCAAGACGGCTGAAGGTTTGCGTAATGAGTTTTGTGTGCAGATCAAAGGATTGGTGCGCGCTCGCCCAAACGGCACCGTCAACGATGGCCTTAAAAGCGGCAAGATTGAAGTCTTGTGCCATGAACTTAATGTGCTGAACCCCTCCGTCACACCCCCGTTTCAGATTGACGAAGAAAACCTGTCGGAGACCACGCGCCTGACCCACCGCGTTTTAGACTTGCGCCGCCCCTACATGCAAAACAACCTGATGCTGCGCTACCGCGTATCCATGGAAGTGCGTAAGTTTTTGGACGCGAGTGGTTTCGTGGACATTGAAACCCCCATGCTGACGAAAAGCACACCCGAAGGTGCGCGTGATTACTTGGTACCCAGCCGCGTTCATGACGGACAGTTTTTTGCCTTGCCCCAGTCGCCCCAGTTGTTTAAACAGCTTTTGATGGTGGCGGGCTTTGACCGGTACTACCAAATCACCAAATGCTTCCGCGACGAAGACTTGCGCGCTGACCGCCAGCCCGAATTCACCCAGATCGATATCGAAACGTCCTTTCTCGGCGAAGAAGAAATTCGCGATATGTTCCAAGGAATGATCACGACCGTGTTTAAAAACACGATTGGGGTTGACCTGGGCGAATTCCCCGTCATGACGTATTTTGATGCGATGCATTTGTATGGCTCCGATAAGCCTGACCTGCGCGTGAAACTGGAATTCACCGAAGTCACCGACGTCATGGCCGATGTGGATTTCAAAGTGTTTTCTGGCGCTGCCACCATGAAGGGTGGCCGGGTTGTGGCCTTGCGCGTGCCCCATGGCTCGGACGAAGGCGGCGGTATCAGTCGGGGTGAGATTGATGCTTACACCGAGTTTGTCAAAATTTACGGCGCCAAGGGCTTGGCCTACATCCGCGTCAACGACCTCTCCAAAGGCCGCGACGGCTTGCAGTCACCGATTGTGAAAAACATCCATGACAAAGCCCTCAACGCCGTTTTAGAGCGCAGCGGTGCGCAAAACGGCGACCTGATTTTCTTTGGCGCTGACAAAGCAAAAATCGTCAACGACGCCATTGGTGCCTTGCGGATCAAAATTGGCCACAGCGAATTCGGTAAAAAGAACGGCTTGTTTGAAACCGGTTGGCGGCCGATGTGGGTGGTGGACTTTCCGATGTTTGAGTTTGACGAAGAAGCCCAGCGCTATACCGCAACCCACCATCCCTTTACCGCGCCCAAAGACGGCCACGAAGACTGGATGGTCACCGCGCCAGAGAAATGCATCTCTAAAGGTTACGACATGGTCTTGAACGGTTGGGAAATGGGCGGCGGCTCGGTGCGTATCCACCGCGCCGATGTTCAGCAAAAAGTCTTTGATGCTTTGAAAATCAGCCCTGAAGAAGCCCAACTCAAATTTGGCTTCCTGCTCGACGCTTTGCAGTACGGTGCGCCTCCGCACGGCGGCTTGGCTTTTGGTCTAGACCGTATCGTGACCCTGATGACCGGTGCTGAATCGATTCGCGATGTAATCGCTTTTCCCAAAACCCAACGTGCGCAGTGCTTGCTTACGCAAGCCCCAAGCCCGGTGGACGAAAAGCAATTGCGCGAGTTGCATATCCGCTTGCGCAC
>JBAXOC010000346.1:0-1940 GCA_037133455.1 Comamonadaceae bacterium
CCGCTTTCAGGCGCATCGGCCAAGCCAATGTGCTCTAAGGCATCTAAAGCGGCGTTGTGTATTTTAAGAACGTCAGCGTCGCTCAATGGCTTGTAAGCGCCGCCGCGCATGCCAGGGCGAACGGGGCGCAAGCTGTCAGGCAGTGGCGCTGAGCGGGCGGCCCGACGTGCATCACGGGCACCGCCACGGGGTGAAGATTTAGTCGTTGGTTCAGTCATTGTTTCGCTCATGGTGTTGCCTTATGAAAAAAAGGATGAATCGTTCTGCTTAGGCCCGAAGCCGCAGGTTGGTGGGGTCGTACAGGGGTTCTTGTTGCACGGTAGCGCTACGCATGTGTCCAAGGATTTCGACGTGCACTTTGGTGCCAGGAGTCGCTAAATCGGCGCGAACGTAAGCCAGGGCCACGTTCTTTTGTAGCGTATGGCTCCAAACGCCCGAGGTCGTTAAGCCCACGTTGGTTCCATTTTGAAATACTTGGGCGCAATACGGCGCTTCGGCGTCCCCGTTCTCATCAAAAATTAACGGTACAAAGCGTTGCGCCGCGCCACGTTGGTGTTCCGCAAGCAAGGCGGCTTTACCAACGAAGTCAACGGTTTTCTTGACATCGACAAAACGGTCAAGCGACGCTTCCAAGGGCGTGTAGCCACTTTCCAAATCGCTTTTCCAACCGCGGTAGCATTTGTCAACGCGCAGACTGTCCATCGCATACAGACCGAAGTCGCGAATATCAAACGCTTGGCCGGCTTTCCAAATGGCTGCGTACAGGGCGGGAATTTGGTCCACGGGCGCATGCAGTTCCCAGCCCAGCTCGCCCACATAGTTCACCCGCATTGCGAGCATTTTGCCGGTGACGGTGGTGATTTCCCGGGCTGTGAGCCACGGGAAGCCTGCGTTGGATAAATCATCCTTTGTCACTTGGCTGAGCACGTCGCGGGCGTGGGGGCCGGCAACGATCAGGGTGCCGAGTTGGGCCGAGATGTCGGTGACTTGAACCGGGCTGTTGTCAGGCAAGGATTGGCGCAGCACGTCCATGTCATGGGTAGCAGCGATGGCCGCGCTAATGATGTAGAAATGGTCTTCGGCCAATCGGGTGATCGTGAATTCGCTGAGCAGTTTGCCGGTGGGCGTGAGCGCGTAGGCCAAAGAAACACGGCCTAAGCTAGGCAGCTTGGAGCACGACACGCGGTCTAAGTGCCTTGCAGCGCCTGGGCCTTTGAGCTCGTATTTGGTAAAGCCGGGCAAATCCAAAACGGCAACGCGCTCGCGCACGGCTTTGACTTCTTCAGCCACCGCAGGGTGCCAAATGTTTTCACGGCGGAAAGAGTGCGTGTCAGCGGGGAGCTTGCCACCTAAGTCGAAGTACACCGCGCGTTCCCAACCGCCACGAGCGCCAAAGCGTGCGCCTTTGGCTTTGAGTTGCTCGTACAAGGGCGAGGTGCGCAATGGTCGCCCAGCAGGGCGCTCTTCGTAGGGGAACGAAGACGCATATTCGTTTTGGTAAACCTCAATGGCTTTGGCCACGGTATAGGCGGTCGTGGCGTAGTCGCCAAAACGGCGGCGGTCGAGTGACCACAGGTCCCACTCGGTTTGCCCGTGAACCACCCACTCGGCCAACGCTTTGCCAGCGCCACCGCCTTGGGTAATACCAAAGCTAAAGGTGTTGCAATGAAAGAAGTTGCGCAAGCCTGGCTCGGGCCCGATGTAGGGGTTGCCATCGGGCGAGTAGGGAATCGGGCCGTTGACGCCGCGCTTGATACCGGCTCTTGAAAGCGCAGGCACGCGGGCCATGGCGTCTTCAATGTAACTTTCTAAACGCTCAAAGTCGTCATTCCACAACTGGTTGGCAAAATCATCGGGCATACCGTCCAGCCACATCGGTGTGGCCTTCCATTCGTAAGGTCCCAAAATAAAACCTTCGCGTTCTTGGCGCAGGTAATAGG
>JBAXOC010000347.1:0-1932 GCA_037133455.1 Comamonadaceae bacterium
AAAAAGACCCCGGAGAAACGCAAGACTTGAGCTTAAGCATGCCGGTAGAGTTTGCTGCCATGCAGGCCGATTACGCCGCGTATGTCGCAGCCAACAATGTCTTGACCATGCCCGAAGGCTATACGCCGCAGCGCCAAGTATTAATCAATTCGCTGTTGCGATATTTCTTACCTACGTACGGACCGTATGCTTTGCTCGTGTTGGTCGCTGGGGCGGCGTGGTTTTGGACGCGGCGCAGACGCAAAGTTTCGCAATGACCTCCGGGTACTTTGCAAGCCCTTGGCCCGCGGAAGACGCCGGTCCAGCGCGTTTGCAAGTGCCACTGTCGGGTACCGGTCTCGCGCTCCAAGCGGGTGAAACTCTGGGTTGCGTCACGCGAAATACCTTGCTCTCGACGATGACGGTGTTGGGAGAACCCGGCGAGGTTTTTTTACTGAGCCACTCGGCGCTGCGCTCGCATATCGGTTTGCCCACCACCGCGTGTGTGGAGCGCATTGACCCCCTGACTTTGAAAACTTTAGCGCGCTCGCCCCGCTTGCTAGGTGGGCCGATGTGGCCTGGCGGCATGGCGATTCACCGCAACGGTGATATCTATGTGGTGTACGGCCGCTATGCGCATCGCTTGGATCGCCATTGCCAATTAAAAGCCACGTTGCGTTTGCCCCAAGACCAAGCCTACAACTCCTTTGTCGTTTTAGACAACGGCTTGATCGTGACCAAGAATTTGTCGGACACTTTTTCCGCAGCCTTGAGCGTGATTGACCCCCAGACCCTTAAAGAGCTCATGCCCGCTACGTTGTGCCCCGAGCCCTCGGTGGCCCGCTTAAGCGCACTGGGGAATACGGTGTATGTGGTGGGTGTGCGTTCTATCTTTCGTTACCAATGGAACGAGCCGCTCCAGCGCTTGGACTTTGACGCCGATTGGCGCTTTGATTACATCGGCCAGAGTTCCCAAAGTTACGGTTGGGACGTGGTGCTTGATGGCGTCCATGCATGGTTCATGGACAACGGCAAACACCGCTACCGTATCAATATGTTGGGAGCGGGGGCGAGCCCTACGCCCAACCGCTTGATTCGCGTGTCGCTTTCCGATGCAAGCAATCACGAATGGATTGAAATCAGCGGCCTGCCCGCAGGCAGCATCACGAATCCGCCGCTGTTTGATAGCGCGCGGCGTATCGTCGTGGCTTTCGATTCTGCGAATAAAGTTTTAAAGGCGTGGCGGTTTGCGGTTGACAAGGGTGCACTTCAGCCCCTTTGGCAAAAGCAAAATTTTGGTGCGGCAAGTCACATGATCTTGTATGCCGACACCGGAGAGTTGGTCGTTAATGATTACCGCCGTATGGGCGAAGAGGTTGTGGTTTTGCAGATTGAAACCGGCGAAGAAAAAGGCCGAGTGCGCAGTGGGGGCATCACCCAAGGCGTGGTGTTCCCCAGCGTGGGCTGGTCGCGCGACCTGTATTGGTGTTCGATGGGGCGCTTGGCTCGCGTCTTTGTCCAAGCCGGATCGCCTTCGCTATAATAAAAAAGCACGATCGTTCTATTTTGATTTTCAAACAGAATAATTGACTCAGTCAGGCTGTGCCAAGGCGTGGACGCATAGAATCTTAGGTTGACGTGCACGTCAATGCGATGCACCCCATTTTTTTGTTTTTTTTCTATTCCCGAGGATACGTATGAAAGTATTGGTAGCAGTCAAACGCGTGGTGGACTACAACGTCAAAGTGCGAGTCAAGAGTGATTTCAGCGGGGTCGACATCGCCAATGTCAAAATGAGCATGAACCCCTTTGATGAAATCGCCATCGAAGAGGCTGTGCGTCTTAAAGAAAAAGGCCACGCCAGCGAAATCATCGCCGTCTCCTGCGGCACCGCTGCATGCGCAGAAACCCTGCGCACCGCCATGGCCATCGGAGCCGACCGCGCCATCCTCG
>JBAXOC010000348.1:0-1932 GCA_037133455.1 Comamonadaceae bacterium
CGGCGCTGGCCATTGGGCGAGTTGATCTCGGGCAAATACAAGCGCCTACCAAAAACGGTTTCAACATAGCCTTGAACTTTGGCTTGTTCGCGGGTGGTGTCCATGTAGCGCTTGACGCCTGCAAAACGCGCGAAGTAGCGCTCGATATAATTTTTGGCAGCGGTATTGTCAATGCCTAAATTGCGTGCAAGCCCATAAGCACTCATGCCGTAAATCAGTCCAAAGTTAATGACTTTGGCATAGCGCCTCTGCTCGTTGCTCACCTGGGAAACCTCAACCCCAAAGACCTCAGCAGCCGTGGCCCGGTGAACATCTAATCCTTGGTGAAAAGCGTTGAGCAAGGCTTCGTCGGCACTGATATGAGCCATGATGCGTAATTCAATCTGGCTGTAATCGGCACTCGCGATCACGCTGCCAGCGGGGGCGATAAAGGCCTCACGTACCCGACGGCCCTCCGCCGTGCGAATCGGAATATTTTGCAAATTAGGATCGTTACTTGACAAGCGCCCTGTCACCGCGACAGCTTGCGCGTAATGGGTGTGGACTCGCCCCGTGCGGGGCAGCGCCAACTGCGCTAATTTGTCGGTGTAAGTGCCTTTGAGTTTGGCCAAGCCCCGGTGTTCCAAAATTTTGGCAGGCAAAGGAAAATCTTCAGCCAGTTTTTCTAATACTTCTTCATCGGTGCTGGGCGCACCCGTCGCCGTTTTTTTGACGACAGGCAAACCCAATTTGGTAAAGAAAATTTCACCAATCTGTTTGGGGCTGCTGAGATTAAAGGGTTGGCCTGCAAGTTCATGCGCTTGGGTTTCAAGCTGCACAATGCGAGCGCCTAATTCATGGCTTTGGGCTGCAAGCGTCGCCGCGTCAATCAACACGCCGTTACGCTCAATACGATACAAAGATTCGCTACTGGCAATTTCAAGTTCGTACACGAACCGCAACTTTTCATTGCGCTCCAGCTGCGGCCACAGTGCCGTATGAACATCCAAGGTCATGTCAGCATCCTCGCAAGCGTATTCGGACGCACGCGCAACATCGACTTGGTCAATGCTAATTTGGCTAGCACCTTTACCGCAAAGGTCTTCAAAACTCACACCGGAACGCCCTACATGGCGGTCGGCCAAACTGGCCAGGCCGTGCGGCTTATGCACTTCCAAAATATAGCTTTGCAGCATCGTGTCGTGTGCATAGCCTTGGACTTCAATGCCGTGGTTGGCAAAAATATGGCGGTCGTATTTGATGTTTTGGCCTAATTTCAAGCGCTGTGGGTTTTCTAACCAAGGCTTGAGCCGATCTAACACTTCGCTGCGCGGGAGTTGGTCTGGAGCGCCGGCATAGGTATGCGCCAAGGGAATGTAAGCCGCTTCACCCACCTTGACACTGAAACTTAATCCAACGATCTCCGCTCGCATAGCGTCCAACGAAGTCGTCTCTGTATCGAGCGCAACTAAGTCGGCCGTTTGAATGACTTGAAGCCACTTTTCAAAGCCATCCCACGTTGAGATAGTTTCATAGTGGGTTTCAACAGAAACCAAGCGCGCAATCGCCGGCTCCTGCAATTCACCGAACAAACTGTCTTGGGCTGATCCCAACTTGTACTCTGTAGCAGTCTGTTTGGGGGAGTTTGCTTTCGCCAACCCTTTAAAACCGACCCGTTCATAAAACGCAAACAAACCACTGGTATCTTCTTCGCTGCGACGTAAATCTTCAAGCTTTGGAAGCCCGGGCAACCAAGCCAACAAATCGCAATCGGTTTTGATCGTTAAAAGTTGACGCCCTGTGGGAAGCCAGGTCAGCGCCTTTCTGAGATTCTCGCCAACAACCCCCTTGATAGTGCCCGCGTTTTCAACCACAGACTGCAAACTACCGTACTCCAGCAACCACTTCACTGCCGTTTTAGGGCCCACTTTTTCTACACCCGGAACGTTGTCA
>JBAXOC010000349.1:0-1927 GCA_037133455.1 Comamonadaceae bacterium
ACAAAGCCGCGTTCAAACCACGCGCTTGAGCCTGCCAAGTCGGTACAGGCCGCAGCAACCATGCCGCCGGTGCAACTCTCCGCGCTAGCTAGCATCCACTGCTTTTGCAAAAGCACGTGCGAGAGGCGCAGAACCGCTTGTTGCGTTTGCATCGAGTGCGTGAGGGTGTGCGTATCGGTCATCAAATCCACCGCCACACAGCGATGACCAGCAACGTACAAAGAGCCGCTACCAAATCATCAAGCATGATGCCCGCGCCGGCTTTCACCCAAGCAAAGCGGTCACTCGCAGGGTCTGTGCCGTGAAACAAGCGGTCGGCCCAACCAACAGGGCCAGGTTTTACCGCATCAAAAAAGCGAAACAGTCCAAAGGCAAACAGTTGGCCCCATACACCCGTGGGCATCACTAACCACAACACCAACCAAAAAGCGACGATTTCATCCCACACGATGCTGCCCGGATCGAGCACAGCCATGTGGCGAGCGGTGCGAGAACAGGCCCACCAACCCACGGGCAGTGAAACCGCGATCACCACGGCCCAGCGCACGTCGTTCATCCAAGGCGATAGCGCAATAAATGCAACCCACGCCCACAAAGTGCCGACGGTTCCTGGGGCAAAGCGGCTCAGGCCCGAGCCAAAACCCAAGGCAATCCAATGGGCCACATCACCGCGCATAAAACGCGCGGTGGGTCGGGCCGCAAAGGTGGATGTACCGGTAGGGAACAAAGTTTCGGGTTCGCTCATGGCGACATTATCCAAGGCTAAAGTGGTCAAACGAAGCGAAGTCTCCAACGGCTAGGCTGGGAAGGGCTTTGCCGCCGGAATCCATCAGCGTGATGCCATGGGCTGAGACTACTTGGCCAATGCGGGTGACGGATGTGGCGCTCAGTTCGGCGGCTTTTGCAACGGCCAAGCGCTTGGACTCAGGCGCAGTGAACACCAACTCGTAATCGTCACCGCCGCCTAAAACGCATTGCGCAGCGAAGTCGCTGCCAAAGGCCGCGTCAAAGGCGGACGCAGCGCCGGGGTAATTTTTGCGAGTCGCTAATAAGGAAACAAGCGCATCCCACTGGAGCGCTGCGCCCACTTGGGAGCGTTCCAAAATATGGCCCAAGTCGCCGCGCAGCCCATCGCTCACATCGGCGCAGGCCGTTGCCACTCCCCGCAAAGCCAAGCCCAAAGCTACCCGCGGCGCGGGCCACTCTAACCGCGCTCTCGCAGCCGCCATCAGCGATTGAGGAAGTGCGATTTTTCCTTGCAAAGCACGCAAGGCCAAGGCCGCATCACCCAAACCGCCACTGATGTAAATATCGTCACCTACTTGAGCGCCGCTGCGTAACAAGGCGCCTGTGGCGATACCGTGAGACGCGGCCTCTGTGGGTGTGCTCGGGACTTCACCGAAGACCGTGATGGTGATCGTTAAAGGCCCGCGTGTGGTGTCTCCGCCTATGAGTTCACAGCCATGGGTTTGGGCCAAATCAAACAGGCCTTTTGCAAACGCCTCCAACCATGCGTCCTTCACCTCGGGCAGCGCCAAGGCCAACACAAAACCAACTGGGCGGGCCCCGCAGGCTGCCAGATCGCTGAGATTCACGGCCAAGGCTTTGTGGCCCAGTGCTTTAGGGTCAACGTCAGGAAAAAAATGCCGACCGCTGATGAGCGTGTCGGTAGAGATTGCCATGTGCATGCCCGCGCTGGGGGCCAGCAAGGCGCAGTCGTCACCCACACCTACCACCGCGCGGGGCGTGGGCCAGGTAAAAAACCGCTGTATCAGGTCGAACTCGCCCATGAACGCCTTAGCCCGACTTGGAAAAATTAATGCAAGGTGCGTTTGCCGCCGGCACCCGAACTGCTGAGGGCGTCAAGCACAAACATGGGAACGTCAACATCAAACTTCTCGCCGTCTTCGGCTACGCAAAAAAAGCT
>JBAXOC010000350.1:0-1925 GCA_037133455.1 Comamonadaceae bacterium
CACAACTCACTTCACAAAGCGCACCATCAAACCATGGAGTGTTTAGGAAAAATGTTGGAAGAAAGCCATAGCGCGAGGCGCCCCCCAGACGGGGACGCTTACATCGCCTGCGTGCAAAGGCACGCAACCCGAGATTAATCGAGGCTAGGAATTAACGGAACCGGCTTTCGGGAACCGTTTTCAGTTCGCCCGGCAAGCTTCCAAGGTAATTGGCAAGCTCTTTCAACTCCGTATTGTTGAACTGTTTAGCAACACCACCCATGATCGCGTTACCGCGACCCACTTGGGGGTTGCCGTCCACTTTGTAAGCTTTGAGGGCGACAAAAAGGTAGTCGCTGTGCTGGCCAGCGAGCTTGGGATAACTTGGATCAATCGGCTTACTAAGGCTTTCGCCGTGGCAAGAAGCACACGCGCCTTTAGCGACCAACTCCATGGCTTTGGCTGAGCCATTAGCTGCTTTTTCCAAGGGCTTGGCGTTGGCATCAACGCCACTGGCAGCGTAAAACGAAGCCAAATCAGCCATGTCTTGGTCAGAGAGTGATGCGGAAATTCCACGCATCGTTGGGTGCTTGCGCTCGCCTTTTTTGTAGGCGTTGAGCGCGGAAATGATGTATTTCTCACCTTGGCCAGAAATTTTAGGAACTTTATGGATTTCGGGGAAACTCGCTTGGTATCCCACAATGCCGTGGCAACCGATACACATGGCGTTTTTCTTTTCTCCCGACTTGGCATCACCCTTGATTTCTAGCGCATTGGCAGAAAAGACGGTCACAGAAGCGACAAGAAAAGCAGACAGGGACAGAAGCAATTGATTCATTTTGCGCAGACAATCAGGTAGAGATTGGTATAAATTAACCGTGCGATTATATCGACGACTATCAGAGCCCATCGCGCCCCTGCAAACAATGACTATTGTCAAGAAAAACGACCGCTATGAAATTTCACGGAACTAAAAATTACGTTGCCACCCAAGACCTGATGCTTTCCGTTAACGCGGCTATCACTTTGCAAAGACCGCTTTTGGTCAAAGGCGAACCCGGAACCGGTAAAACCATGTTGGCAGAAGAAGTGGCCCATGCGCTCGAGCTGCCCTTGTTGCAGTGGCACATCAAGTCCACCACCAAAGCCCAACAAGGGCTTTACGAATACGACGCTGTGAGCCGCCTGCGTGACTCGCAGCTCTCTGATATTGATGGCGGTGAGCGGGTCAAGAATATCCACAACTACATTGTCAAAGGCGTCCTTTGGCAAGCCTTTACCGCCGATCGCCCGGTGGCGCTTTTGATTGATGAAATCGACAAAGCCGACATTGAGTTCCCAAACGACTTGCTGCGAGAAATTGACCGCATGGAGTTCTATTGCTACGAAACCCGCGAACTCATCAAAGCCAAACACCGCCCTTTGGTATTCATTACATCCAACAACGAAAAAGAATTGCCCGACGCATTTTTACGCCGTTGCTTCTTTCACTACATTAAATTCCCCGATGCGCCGACGATGCAAAACATTGTGGACGTGCACTTTCCCGCGCTCAAAAAGGAACTGCTGAGTGCGGCAATGAAAACCTTTTACGAGGTCCGCAATTTGCCAGGCCTTAAGAAAAAGCCCTCCACCAGCGAACTCTTGGATTGGCTCAAACTCTTGCTCGCCGAAGACATCCCCTTAGAGACGCTGCAATCCAAGGACGAAAAAATGGCGATTCCTCCGCTGGTGGGTGCGCTTTTGAAAAACGAACAAGACGTCTCGCTGTTTGAGAAACTGATGTTTATGCAACGCAATAACCGTTGAATGCCAACCCAATGAAAAAGAACATCTGGACCGAGGGGATCTCTGACGCTATCGGCTTTGTCGGTGGCGCCTTGGCAGGGTTTTGGGCGGGCCGATTGCTGGGCCTCGACCTGTTTGCGCCAGGCTATGGAAACGCG
>JBAXOC010000351.1:0-1924 GCA_037133455.1 Comamonadaceae bacterium
TTTCAGTATTCGGTCGTCATGGGCGACTTCAGTCGTCGCAGGAGCCGGATGCAACACCAAAGCGAACTCGCCGCGCAAACGGTTGGCATCGTCTGCCAACCACTGCACCAGCGCATCAGCGCGCAGCGTTGCAATTTCTTCAAACTGCTTGGTCAACTCCCGTCCCACCGTCACCCAGCGCTCGCCTAACACCGCCAAAGCTTGGGCCAAGGCTTCGATCCGGTGCGGCGCTTCTAACACCACCACCGCATGGGTTTCGCCTGCCAAAGCCGCTACCGCAGTAGCGCGCTCGCCAGCCTTCGTTGGTAAAAACCCAGCGAACACAAACCCACTGCCGCGCTCGCTGTCTTGCAAAACCCCCGCCGCACTCAGAACCGTTGTCACGCTGCTCGCCCCTGGCAAGGGCACGACACGCAAACCTTGCAAGCGTACCTGCGCCACCAAACGCGCCCCGGGGTCGCTCACGCCCGGCGTTCCCGCATCACTGACATACACCACCCGCTGACCCAAACGCAAGCGCTCGACCACGGTATGGGCCGCCTCTTGTTCGTTGTGTTGGTGCACCGCCAAAGTCTGCGCGCTGTTTTTTTCGATCCCGTAGGCGCGCAGCAGCGCTTGCGTGTGGCGAGTGTCTTCACACGCCACCGTGTCGGCTAACTGTAAAACGTGCAACGCCCGCAGGCTGATATCCGCTAAATTCCCAATCGGTGTGGCCACCACATACAGCGTACTTTGCGGATAATGCTGCGAACCAGCCGCTTCAAAAGCGGCACCAAGGGCAGAGATAAAAGAAGCACTCACAAATGGGATTCCTTCCAGACAACACCCAACATACCAGTACCAAACGCATCGGCGATGCGGCGGAAGACGAGGCTTTGCAGTATTTGCAAGCCCAAGGCTTGCGCTTGGTGATGCGCAATTATCGGACGCCCGGGCGCGGCGGTGGTGAAATTGATTTGATCATGCAAGACCGTGACACCACTTTGGTATTTGTGGAGGTGCGCAAACGTAAGTCCACGCGCCACGGCGGGGCCGCCGCCAGCGTGGGCCGCGTCAAACAAAGGCGCATTGTGTTTGCTGCGCAGTTTTACCTCTTAAAACTGCGCACCTTGCCGCCTTGCCGCTTCGATGTGGTGGAAGTCACGCCCGACGGGCTGGCCTGGCTCAAAGCCGCTTTTGATGCCTCCTAAGTTTCCTTTTTGTCTTGGGCACACGGTATCATTGCGCCCATGATTGAACAACGTATTGAACAACACTTCATTGACAGCGCCGATCTGAAATACCAAAGCGCGCAAGTCTTGAGCAAACCCATTGCTGCGGCCATTCAGGCCATGCTGGCCTGCGTGACCAGTGGCGGCAAGGTCTTGGCCTGTGGCAACGGCGGCTCGGCAGCCGATGCCCAACATTTTTCGGCTGAGTTTGTGGGCCGCTTTGAGCGCGAGCGCCCAGAACTTGGCGCGATTGCGCTAACCACCGACACGTCCATCATTACTGCGATTGCTAACGATTACGACTTCAACGTGATTTTTTCACGCCAAGTGCGTGCGCTCGGTCAACCCGGCGATGTGTTGTTGGCGATTTCTACCAGCGGAAATTCTGCGAATGTGCTCGCAGCCATCGAAGCCGCTCACCAGCGCGAGATGGTGGTGGTCGGTTTAAGTGGGCGCGGGGGCGGCAAGATGGCCCAGGTGTTACGCGATACCGATGTGCATATTTGCGTACCCCACGATCGCACCGCCCGCGTTCAAGAAGTTCATATCCTGGCGCTGCATTGCATTTGCGATGGCGTCGATGCCCAACTGATGGGCGACCAAGAAAGCAATCCATGAAATTAATGTTCCGCCCTCTGGCCTTAGGCCTGCTTATTGTTAGCGCAGCGTCTCAACTCACGGCTTGTTTTCCTCTGGCGGTGGGTGGCGCGGTG
>JBAXOC010000352.1:0-1907 GCA_037133455.1 Comamonadaceae bacterium
CGCTGTGCATACCCACGGCGGCGGCAATATCGCGTGTGGTAGTTGCCGCAAAGCCTTTGCTTCTGAAAAGCGCTGCCGCAGCTTGTAACAACGCCGCCCTTCGGTTTCCGTCATCGCGGTCTTCGGCTGTTTTGCGCGGACGCCCTCGGGGCCGTTTCGCCTCTGCGCTGACGAGCACAACGGGAGATGGTCGTTGGATGGATGTGGGTTGCGAAACAGGCATGGATACACCATACCAAAACCTGTTATTTTTAGCAAGCGTTCGCTTGGTAAAAATAACTCAAGGACTCACTTCTTCAAATTTTGGAGAAGTCGGGCTTGCGTTTTTCCATAAACGCGGTAAATGCTTCCGTGGCGTGTGGCGCTTGCAATAGGCGTCCAAAGCTTTGAGCTTCTTCGCTGATTTGCGCCAACAGTTGCTCGGTCTGCCCTTTTTTCATTAAGCGTTTGGTCTCAATAAGGGAAGGCAGGGGTTTGGCGGCCAGTTTCAGGGCTTGGGCATGCGCTACGGCGTTGGCCTCCGTAGGAGGAACGATGCGGTTCACCAATCCCACTTCCAAAGCGGCTTCGGCCATAAAAGGTTCACCTAAGAGCAAGGCTTCCGCAGCGCGGTGGTAGCCCAAGAGCTGAGGGGCCAAAAGGCTGGAGCCCGCTTCGGCGCACAGTCCCAAATTCACAAAAGGCATGGAGAAAGCGGCGTTGTCGCCGGCGTAAACCAAATCGCAGTGAAACAAAAGCGTGGTGCCTATGCCCACGGCAGGCCCGCACACTGCGGCCACTAGCGGTTTTGGGAAAGTGACTAAGCCGCGCATAAAGCGAAACACCGGTGCGTCTTCGCCCCTGGGTGGTTTGGCCAAAAAATCGCCGATGTCATTGCCTGCGCTAAATACTGTGGCATGGCCTTGAATCACCACAACATGCACCGCGGTATCCGTGCTGGCTTGCAATAAAGCATCAGCACAAGTGCTGTACATGGCTTGGGTGAAGGAGTTTTTTTTCTCAACGCGGTTCAGCGTGAGTGTCATCACGCCGTCGGCAATGTTTATCAGTACGTCTTGCATCGCAAATCCTTAAAAATTTATTCTTTGTAATAGACCAATTGGTGGGTCGTCGCGAGCAAGACGCCCGCTTCACTCCACAAGCAACCACTTTGGTCAAAAAATCCGTTGCGAAAGACCTGTCCGCGCGCTTGGGCTAAAACAAAACCCGAACCAACTTCAGACAACTGCGCGCTATCGGCATGAAAGTACACCGTCATCGACACGGTTCCTGCGGGTACCCACTTAGCCCGACGCACCCACACGCGTGGGTAGAAGATGTCTGCAAATGCTGTGAGTGCGGCAAAGTCCATGGCTCGCCCCGCGCGGTCGCGAACCCATAGCTGGGTCAGGCTGGCTTCTGCTGATGACAAGGTACTCTCTGCACCGTCCCACGTTTGCGGCAAGCCACCAGCCACACCGCGCATATCAAACCGCGTTAACCATTCCACGCCTTGCGGAATGTTTGCTGCTTCGAGGGTTTCTGGGGGGGGCGCTTTAGGCATCGGCAAGTCATTGGCACTCCACGTCTGCCGCCGCGCCGCCGTCATCGCAGTTCCAGTGAACACCGACTCCACGCTGCCGTCTTTTTGGGTTTGAAGAATTTCAAACACCCAATGCTGGGTTGAACGGTTGGTGCGAGCAATGCGCAGGTTCAACTCAAACGGGCCGTTTGCAATCGCCGCTGCAAAATTCACTGTCAGTGAAACCGGCTCCCCCAGGCATTCGGAGTGGTCCAAAATAGCCTGCGTTACGGTGGCCGCCGTGATTCCCCCAAACGGCCCCACCATATTGGCCCACGCTGGATGTGTGCTACCAAGGTAACGGCAGGCGTCTTGGCGCGTAATCGCTAAAGCGGCATCAAAAGGG
>JBAXOC010000353.1:0-1907 GCA_037133455.1 Comamonadaceae bacterium
GCCTCATAGAGGCTCTGTTCGTCATCAGTTGGGTTAAACGGCTGGGTAAGCGCCTTCCGCTCGGTGTATTTGACGTATTCAAGAACCTGTTTTCGCAAAGTTCGCTTGGCAAAGGTTTGAAGCCGCTCACGCAATCCTGCCAGAGATGCACCTGCCGACATATATTGCTTGCGAAACGCGGCCTCATCGCCAAAAAGATGGTCGTCAAGCAAAGTCGATAGACCATAGAGCTCAATGAGACTGTTTTGCAGTGGGGTTGCTGTCAGCAGCAACTTCTTGCGACCATCAAATGTCCGTCGCAACGCTTGGCCGATTCGATTGGTGGTGCGGTGTGCGTTGCGCAGTTTGTGGGCTTCGTCGATAACAACCAAGTCCCACGGTATCGACCGCATTTCGGATTCGAGCTTGGCGGCAAATTGGTAAGAGACTATGACAACCTGCTTGCCGACCAGACTTTCCAAGGTCGATAGCGGTGTGCCAGAACGCAATTTGCGAAGACTAACAGCGTCAAGGACTGTGGCCCGCAACGCGAATTTTTCCAAAAGCTCCTGTGCCCATTGCTTGCGCAGACTCGCAGGACAGATTACCAGCAAGCGTCGCCTCCGCTCTGCCCAATACTGGCAAAGCACAAGTGCAGCCTCGATGGTCTTGCCAAGGCCCACTTCATCGGCCAGCAAAACGCCCTCTTGAATCGGATTGCGCAGGGCAAACAATGCTGCATCAATCTGATGGGGGTTGAGATCAACAGTCGCATCAAAAAGTGATTGAGACAACCGATCAACGCCGTCCGCTTCATGGCGACGGGTCAGTTCATAAGCAAAGTATTTTGCGTGATATGCGGTCAGCACAGGCTCAAATTTTCATTGAACGGCAGTCGTCCTCTGGCAGTCCGTCCCTTTGCGGGTGTCAAGCGGATTTCCCCCGAATTGGTCTTCTTCACACCTTTGACAGGCAATAAAGCCGTGCTTGTCTCTGTGAGTGCTTTATTGGCGCATTGTCGTCCAGTTCCAAGTGGGTCAACGGCAGACATAGGCGATTTGGCATGGAAAACACGAGAAGGTGCGCCAAAGCAAAGAAGCGGCACCAGCAAGCACTGGCGTGGGGCGGCTTGGATGCCCGTAGACAGGGACAATTATCGAAGGTGCAGGGTTAGACAATCAAACACGGATTTTTGTGGTTTTCCGTGGCTTTTTCGGTTTCTCTTCTTCACTCTTGCGCTTGTCGGCGACTTCATTTTCAAGAATCAAAGCGTCGATTTCGGCACAAACCTGATCAATGAAATGCTGCTGAGCACGTAAGAGACTGAGTGCTTTGGTCAGTTCTTTGTTAACCTTGTGCTTTGGAGCGGGCAGCACGGGCTTACCGGGCTCAGGCTGCTTGCTCTTCTTGGCGATGGGCGTGTCTTCACCAGCCAACGAAGAGGCAACAGCGTAGATGCTCACTGCGGGTCTCTTGCCCACCATCACAATGGGCCATGGCAGTCCACCAACGCGCTTCATACGCTCGTAGACCGCCCCCACCGAAGGACTATTCAGTAAATCGGCGATGTCTCGCGCATAGAGGTAAGAGCCGGGTCCGAACTGTTGCCGTAAGTTCGCAAGGATTTCTGATTTGTCCATCGCGCGATTACACCAGACCAGCCAGCGTGCTCGTGAAGTGCAGGGCAAAAAAAAAGAGCCGAAGCTCCACTTTTTCAATTCACTAGCCCGCTAGAAGGGGGGCATTGGTGCGCAATTTCAAAGACCAAAACAAAAAAACCACCAAAAAAACCACCAACACCCCTTGAATCGTGTTTAAATTCGTTGATTCTTGTGTGAGGCTACTTTCGTAAGTTGTTGATTTTATTGTATTTAATGGTGCCGATTAACGGATTCGAACTGTTGACCTACCGCTTACAAGGCGGTTGC
>JBAXOC010000354.1:0-1889 GCA_037133455.1 Comamonadaceae bacterium
ACAATTTCAAATAATGCTTTTGTGTTTTATATTATGAAATATTAATGATGCGTCGCAACATTTTGCACAGCACTCGCCTACACTCCATCTATGCCCTTTGCCGACTTAGTTACTTTCCCAACGACCCTTGGAATCCCAACGGTCACAAGCGCCAAGCGTTGGTGGCAGCGACTCACGCCCTACCGGCAAGACCGGTTTGCGATGCTCGCGCCGCTGGCAGCGGTTGCTTTATTTTTAGCGGCCATCGTTGCGGCCTTGGGCTACCTGCGGCTGGAAGAAATTGACCGAGAACAGCAAGCGGTTCAAAGGGACGTGGAATACGCACAACAGCGGCTGCGCTTGCGATTGCTCGAGCGACAAGAACAGCTCTCTCGGATTGCCCGGGAGATTTCCAACAGGGAACTCGAATCAGAGGATTTCCGCCTTCGGGCATCGGTTCTTCTCAACCAATACCCTGAGTTACAAGGCGCAAGTTGGATTGATGACAAGCGGAAAATTAAAAGCAGCGTGGGCTCCACAGTGGTTTGGTCGCCACGGCCGTTCCAAGGTTTAGAAATACCTCCCCAAATTAGCTATGAACCCGGCTTCAGCCTAGCCCGCGAACAACGCCAACCGGTTTACATCCAACGACCTAAAACGTCGGACTATGCGCCCTTGTTGCAGCTGTACCTTCCTTTGTCTGATCGGGGTCGTTTTTCTGGTGTGTTGCTGGTTGAACTTTCGGTGGATGCGTTGTACCGCTACGGGGTTCCCTATGACGTCAGCGCTCGGTATGCGATTTCGCTGCAAGACGGTAAAGGCGCTGTTCTAGCGGGTGTCGCGTTGCCAATGAATAAGTCGGTCGCCAATGCGATGCCTTGGAGCAGCCGAACCACCAGCTACTCCATGCCCCTCTCGCCCGTTGGGCCTGCCTTGGTACTGCGAGCGCAAGCCTACCGGGCTTCTTTGGGTGTGATTGGAAGTGGGTTGTTTTGGTTGGTCAGCGCCTTGAGTTTGATGACGGGTTGGATGCTGATTGCCAACTGGCGGCACACGCGCCGGCGAATGCAAGCGCAGCAGGCATTGGTTGCAGAAACCAATTTTCGACGGGCGATGGAAAACTCGATGCTCACAGGCATGCGGGCCATGGATTTGCAAGGCCGCATCACCTATGTCAACGCGGCTTTTTGCATGATGACGGGTTGGAGTGAATCGGAGTTGATGGGCCGCACGGCGCCTTTTCCGTATTGGCCCGAAAGCGATCGCGAGCATTTGATGAAGTTGCTTGATGAAGAGTTAGCGGGCAAAACAGACAAAGGCGGAATTCAAGTTCAAGTCAAACGGCGCGATGGCATCGTCTTTGAAGCGCGGATGTATGTCTCGCCTTTGATTGATGCCATGGGCTCGCAAACCGGCTGGGTCACCTCGATGACTGATATTACCGAGCCCAACCGCGTTCGCGAGCAATTGTCTGCGTCCCACCAACGCTTTACGGCGGTTCTGGAAGCGCTTGACGCCTCCATTTCCGTGGCTCCCTTAGGCAGCGACGAATTGGTTTTTGCCAATAAGTTGTACCGCCAATGGTTTGGCACCTTGGCCGGGGGGCACCTGCAATTGGTCGCAGAAGCCGGCATGCCGCAAACGCGTACCAACGAGGAGACCTCCGATGATGTCGATTCGTTTGCAGGATTTCCAACCAGCACGTTGGCGGAAAGCGATATTGAAAGCGCTGAGATTTTTATCCCAGGGCTCAAGAAGTGGATGGAAGTTCGGACCCGCTATTTGAGTTGGGTGGATGGACGCCTTGCGCAAATGGTGATTGCTACCGACATCACCAGCCGCCGTGTTGCAGAAGAACAAGCCGCGAACCAGGCCGAGCGAGCCCAAAACGCCAGCCGCATGATCACGAT
>JBAXOC010000355.1:0-1881 GCA_037133455.1 Comamonadaceae bacterium
AATATAACACACGAATAATACTTTTCTTGAGTCCAATTGGGTAGAGTGTCTCCTGAATCCGTGAGCCAACTCCCCACCCACCCATTATTTTTTCAATTTTCTCGTTGATATTGAATTTCGCTTCAAATTTTGTCCGCTGCCATGCCTCAAATCTCTCAAACCATAATATGTGCGTACCCCCGTACACCATTTTGGCGTGGGCGGTCAGTTTTTGGGCGTGCCGTATCCGGCTCAGATAGGTGCCGTGTCGTTTTTGCGGTGGTTGCGCGCGCTGATCAGCGCGCTAGATCGGCGCTAGGCCGTGCTGGTGCGCCGCCGCGGGGCGAGCTGCCTGTACAGGCGTTCAAACACGGCGTGGGCACTGTCATTGGCACCCAAGCCCAAAACCCAGCGCCGCCCGTGTTTGATCATGCGCCCAGCCTTGAACATGATCTCCTGCATCACCGTCTTCATGCGCCGCCTCTTGGCTGCATGGCGCAGCGGCGCGTCTTTGCCAATGAGCGCATTCTGGCCAATCAGGCGCAAGATGTTCATCGCCACCGCAGCCAAGGCGCAAACCAGGAAGTTGGTATCAAACTTGCCACTGGGCAGACGCTCCAAATCCAGGTCGGTCTTGAACTCCGAATGAAACTGCTCGTGCGTGGCGTGGTCTTTGTACAGATCGATGACGTCTTGCATCGTGAAGCTCTGCGGCAGTGTCGTCGTCCAACCTTCCAATTCGTAGTCGGGCAGCAACAGCACATGGCCGTGCTTGTCGATGGTGCGCTCGATCAAACGAAAGATGCGCCGTGCTGGGTTGGCTTGTGTGCCAACGCCTTCGAGCTCGAGCTCTTGGCTCCACATGCACATGCGCTTTCCTTCACGCAAATGGCACCAGATGGTGTTGGTATCAGCCACTTGTCTGGCGGCAATGGCTTCGACGGGCGTTTTGCGGGGATTCCATTTGATGATGAGAGCGATCTCGCGCGACAAGGCCACAGCTTGGGCGCAGACCTCTTGCATGATTTTGAGGGAGCACAGGCCCGAGTCGGCGCGAAACAAAAGAGGCAACCCCGTCAACTTCGCAGCCATTGGCAAGACACGCTCCAAATTGAGTTCAGTCTCCAGCGCCGAGTGTTGCACGCCAGGGCGCAAGGCCAGCTCCAGACAGTAGCCCAAAGAGCCCAGGTAGGTGGCACTTGGGGTGAAGCCGTCCACGCCTTGGTATGTGCGTCCAACTGCTTCTTTTTGGGTGCCCGAGTTGTTCATCACAAACGTATCCCAGTCCACAGCCATGTAGCCGCAAGGCAAGGCGCCAAAGTCGATCGGGCCAGTGGCGTACTTGGCCGACAGCAGGGCCAGGTTGAATTCAGCGGCCAGTTCAAACCACGAGGGCGCATGGGTGTCCATGCGCTGGCGCAGGGTCGAGCTAGAAGGTACTGTGGCCACATCCAGCGCGCGGGTGAAGAAGTCATCACCCCGAAACTCCTCGACCGCATCGAAGTCGTTCTTGCCTTGTACCAGCAGGCCAAGGTAGGACTTCAAAATATCGCTATTGGATATGCCACCGACACCTACCGGGAATTTGCCATCAATACGCTTATTGATGGCAAGACGGTTCATATATTGCCCCACCATCGCCAATCCGGCATTGGAGGTGAGGTCGTAGGGCAGCTTTTTGATAATAAAGTCGGTCATGTTGGAACTCACCTTCTGGGTGAACACCATTTTACACCTAAGTCGTTGATTTATAAGGATAAATTAGACTTTTTTGACTGTTATTTCACGGATTCAGGTGTTGGGCTAATTTTGGGGTGTCAGTTAACATTGGCTGCCTTGCCCAATTATTACCGGAGCGCTGATATTAAACAACTTTCAGATGGCTCATTTGCAGTCGTCGGA
>JBAXOC010000356.1:0-1880 GCA_037133455.1 Comamonadaceae bacterium
TAGCCTGTGGGGCATGGTTTTTTTATTAGTCATCAGCCTAGCTGCCGAGCTGGTCTCTAACGACCGGCCTTTGGTCGTGAAGTACCAAGGTGAGTTGTTGTTCCCGATGCTGCAAGACTACCCCGAGACCCGTTTTGGTGGTGACTTTGCTACTCCGACCGACTACCTCGATCCCTTTATTACCCAACGCTTGGCAGAGCCCGGGAATTGGGCGGTGTTCGCGCCTAACCGATACGGCCCTAAAACGCTCAATTACTTTGCCCAAGCGCCCAACCCCGCGCCGCCCAGTGCGGCCAATCTTTTGGGAACCGATGACCGGGGGCGAGATTTGTTGGCCCAGTTGATTTATGGGTTTCGGGTGAGCGTTCTTTTTGCGTTGGCCTTGACATTGAGTGGGGTGGTTCTCGGCGTTTTGTTGGGCGCGGTACAAGGCTTTTATGGAGGGCGAACCGATTTGTGGTTTCAAAGGGCAATAGAGATTTGGAGCGCCATGCCAGAGCTGTATTTGCTAATCATCTTTAGCGCTATTTTTTCGCCCAGTATTACCTTGCTCTTGGTTTTATTGAGTTTGTTTGGCTGGATGGGTTTAAGTGATTACGTTCGTGCTGAGTTTTTGCGCAATCGACAGATGGATTACGCAAGGGCGGCCCGCGCGATGGGCTTAAGTAACGCCCATATTATTTGGCGGCATATTCTTCCCAACAGCCTGACGCCCGTGGTGACCTTTCTGCCTTTTCGGATGAGTGGGGCGATTTTGGCGCTGACGTCCTTAGACTTTTTGGGCTTGGGGGTTCCTCCCGGAACACCGTCGCTGGGCGAACTTCTTTCTCAAGGCAAAAATAATATCGATGCGTGGTGGATCTCGCTGTCGACGTTTGCGGTGCTGGTGGTGACTTTGTTGCTTTTGACGCTGATGGGCGATGCCTTGCGCGATGCGCTTGATCCTAGAAAGCAGTCGCTATGAGCCTCTTAGACATTCAAGGCCTCAGCCTTGCTTTTGAAGGCACGGAAGTCGTTAGCGGCTTGGACCTGCGGATGGAGCCTGGGCAACGTTGGGCTTTGGTGGGCGAGTCGGGGTCTGGAAAAACAGTGACAGCTCTCAGCCTTTTGGGCTTAGCGCAAGATGCCCACACGTCAGGCCACGCTTGGTTTGAAAGTTCCGAAGGCAGGGTCGATTTACTCAACCTGCCGACGCCTGTATTACAAGCCCTGCGCGGGCGCGATATCGCCATGGTGTTTCAAGAGCCGATGACTGCGCTCAATCCGGTGTTTACGATAGGCGAGCAAATTTCGGAAGTTTTACAAACCAAAATGGGCATGTCGTTAAAGCAAGCCCACGCCGCGGCGGTGCAGTTGCTGTCAGACACCGGAATCGACGAGCCCGAGCGACGCGCGCATTCTTATCCGCACCAACTCTCCGGCGGACAGCGACAACGCGCCATGATTGCCATGGCCTTGGCCTGCCGCCCCAAGCTCTTGTTGGCCGATGAGCCAACGACTGCGTTGGACGTGACGGTGCGTAAGCAAATTTTGGATTTGCTGGGAGCGCTTCAAACGCGGTATGAAATGGCCGTACTTTTGATTACCCATGATCTCAATTTGGTTCGCCAGTTTGCCGACCATGTCGCCATCATGCAAACCGGCGTTTTGGTGGAGCAAGGCCCTGTTCAAACGATTTTCAGTGCGCCACAACATGCGTACACCCAAAAATTACTGTCCAGCGCCCCGGTTCGCTGCGTGGTGGACACGAATCTGTCGGCAAAGACCTCCATTGCCGTCAACAACTTAAAAGTCTCTTACCCAATAGCTGAAAAAGGGTGGCGGTCGTGGTTCCGAAAAAATCTTTTTGTGTCGGTTGAAAATGCCAGTTTCACATTGGG
>JBAXOC010000357.1:0-1871 GCA_037133455.1 Comamonadaceae bacterium
AACCCCACAGACCACACCATGCTAGGCGCTGCGCCAAGCATTCCGCAGACCACGCCCATCGACAACAAAGGCAAGCGGTGCTCCATAAAAATCGTATGCCGCTCGTGGGCACTGGCGTGGCTGGCTAAAGCATCAAAGGCCATGACGCGGTACGTTAGCCAGCCCCATATCAACGGCGGCAACACCAAAACCAAAGGCGGCACCAGCCACATTGGCGCAGATACGAGCATCGCTAAAAGCGCCAAAGCCAGCGATACCAGCGACCAACCCACACAGAGATAAAACGACGCGCCTTCAAGCCGCTTTAAATCTGCAAATCGCCGCCGTGCGACCAAATCAACCAGGGCGGGCGCCATGAGCCAAGACACCAGCAAAAGCGTACCCATCACAACCACGGGGGTCACAACGAGTAAAAGTAAAAGCGGGGCAAGAACGGCTTTTAAGCCTGACAAGCCGATGTTCTCAAGCAAGGCCCACAGCGTGTTGACAAAGCTGGACGATTGCAGGAAAGCGTCGATGGCGTCGGTCGAGGGCTGCCAATAGAAATATCCAAGCGCTCCCGTCACGCCCATCAAAACGGCCAATGGCATCAGCGAAAGCAGGATCACTTTCGGATGCAGGCAATAGGCGCTCGCACGCCACAAGGAGTCAAGCAAAAGCTTCATAGTCCCAAGGATACTCCTGCATCGGTAGTGGGATCAAGTGGCGATGGAGGCCAAATCTTGGGCATTCAACCACCGCCACTGGCCAGGCGCAAGGTCATCCAGAAGCCGTAACCCCCCAATTTGAGAGCGGTGCAAGGCCTCCACCCGGTTGCTTACGGCCGCCACCATGCGTTTTACCTGGTGGTACTTCCCTTCGGTCAGGGTTAATCGAAGATGAAAGGACGAAACCGCCTCGCAGGCGGCGGCTTTGACCGGTTTAGGGTCGTCGTCTAAAACGACTCCGCTTAAGAGCTTCTGAACTTGCATGTCGTCTAAAGGGTGTTTTACAGTCACTTCATACACCTTGGGCACATGGTGGCGCGGAGAACTCATTCGGTGAATAAATTTGCCGTCGTCGGTCAGGACCAACATCCCCGTGGTGTCTTGGTCTAAGCGCCCTACTGCTTGGACACCCTGAACTGCTGCTTTTTGGGGTCTTAAACGCAAAGGCGAGGGCAGCAAGGTGTAAATGCTGGGATAGGTTGATGGCTTTTGAGAACACTCCGTCCCCGCTGGCTTATTCAGCAACACATAGGCTTTTTCAAAATACGGCCAATCGCTCCCCTGAACCTTAAAACGCAAGCCAGTCGCGTCAAATTCTGCCGCTGCTTCTTTGCAAACGGTGGGGTTGTCCAAGGTGTCGTTTGGGTAAACCTGAACCAAGCCTTGCTGAATCAGACCGGCGCAGACACGACGGGTTCCAAAGCCTTGGGAGTAAAGAATCTCTTGAAGTTGCATAGCCCAAGTATCGCAGGGCAACCCCCGCGCTTACAGGAGGGTTAGCAACGCACTGCAAAAACCCCACTTAAGGCGTTTTGATTTTTCCCCTAGGGATCACGGTCGTCATGATGGTAGGACGAACCGGCTCGCCGCCAGACATTGGTTTAGGTGGTGAAGTATCCTTCTTAGGCTTCTTCGACTCTTTATTCGATTTTTGTTGACCTTTTGCCATGCTGATCTCCTGTGCAAAGTTGATACGATAAGACTGCAGTTTAACTGCCAACTCTACCGCCCAATGACGAAAATAATTGCCATTGATGAATCAGAAATTGAAGTCACCGCCATTCGGGCGCAAGGGGCTGGGGGGCAGAACGTCAACAAGGTCAGCAGCGCGATTCATTTGCGCTTTGATATCGTTGCCTCCAGCCTAGCCCAAGGGGTTAAAGA
>JBAXOC010000358.1:0-1868 GCA_037133455.1 Comamonadaceae bacterium
CGCACCAACTGATTCTTGAACTCAATGTCGACGACGCAGAAATCGCTAAGCGCCGCGCCGTTTGGAAAGCCCCCGCGCCGCGCTATACCCGTGGTGTTCAAGCCAAGTTTGCGTTCAACGCATCTACCGCCAGCAAAGGCGCTGTGCTAGATAACTACTAAGCCATGTCTATCTGGTTGAAGCTCGTCGCGGTGTGCTCCTTTGCCCTAGGAGCACCACTCGCACAGGCTGACCCTGCGCTTGCCAAAGCCAAGCATTGCATGTCTTGCCACGCTGTTGAGAAAAAAATTGTCGGCCCCTCCTTCGTGGCGGTGGCAGACAAATACCGCAAAGATCCCAGCGCAGCGAATCGACTCGCAATCAAGGTGATCAAGGGCGGCTCAGGGGTCTGGGGGGTGAATTACATGCCGGAGAACAAGCAGGTTTCCCCAGAAGAAGCGCAAAAGCTAGTCGCGTGGGTGCTTAGTTTGAAATAGTCCGTGGGTACGCAAACATAAAAAAATGCCAGTTGGATAAATCAACTGGCATTTTCATTTGCAACACCCTAGCGGGTGCCGGCTTGAATTTACAAACCGCCGTGTGACTGGGCGACCATCATGTACAACATCGGGATAGACAACAAGGTGTTGGTGCGTGAAGTCAACATGGCAAGGCGGGCTGCACGGGCTTTGGCTTCAGGTTCTACGACCACGATGCCCAAAGCTTTCTTTTGGTTAGGCCAAATGATGAACCACACGTTAAAGGCCATCACCAAGGCGATCCACATGCCGATACCAATCGCCACAAAACCAGGCTGCAAAGTGAATGCAGCGTGCAAGTAGCCTTGCAGTGCAGCAACCACCAATCCAGTTACCACCGTCGCCAAAGCAGCCCAGCGGAACCAAAACAGAGCCGCGGGGGCAATGACTTTACCGATCGCTGGTTTTTGCTCATCGGGAATCTTTGGCATGCTGGGGATTTGGACAAAGTTGAAGTAATACAACAAGCCGATCCACATGATGCCGCAGGCCACATGCAACCAACGGAACAAGAAGCTCGTCCACACCGGGGTGAACTGAATCGGGCTACCCGATACCGAGCCCACAATCAGGACGATCGCGATTAACAAAATCAAGCCGGCAAGCAGCGTTTTGTTGAGGGATTGAAGGATTTGGCTCATAAGCGTCTTTCACAAAAAATAAAACAAAAGGGAAATCGAATCTTAACCTCTGCCAAAAAGCACGGCAGGAAACTTGGCCGATTGTAGGAACTAAATATCCCGCACAGACTGCACGGTTAATTCAGCCGATCCGTCGGCAAGTCGGGCACCCACGGACTGACCTGAATGCAACTGGTTCACACGTGTTAAAGCGACTCCACGTTCATCCGTAAGCCACGCATAGCCCCGCGATAAAACGAGGGTCGGATCGAGCAAGCCCAAGCGCAGCTGTGCCGTTTGAACCCGATGGCGCCTCTGCTCTAGATCGCGATGAATAGCATGTCCTAAGCGCTGCTGCGCAGAATCAAGCCGATGGCGCAAGCCTGAAACCACGCCCGAAGGCTTGCCGATACGCACCGAAGCCAGGTCTAAGCGTTGCGACTGGCGATCAAGCATTCGTGTAACCCCACCGCGCATACGATCTTGCAACTGGTCTAGCGCATCTAGCCAGTCTTGCTGCGTGGTGGCGCACAACTCCGCTGCCGCAGTCGGGGTGGGGGCACGTAAATCAGCAACAAAATCAGCAATGGTGAAATCGGTCTCATGGCCGACTCCGACGATGACAGGTACCGGACTGGCTAACACCGTTCGCGCCAACTGCTCATCGTTAAACGACCATAAATCTTCCATCGCACCGCCGCCGCGCACCAACAAAATCACGTCAATCACT
>JBAXOC010000359.1:0-1860 GCA_037133455.1 Comamonadaceae bacterium
AGGTAACGCTCACGATCGGCAAGGTCGGCATGGGTGAGCAAAACCTGGGCGCTCCCCAAACCGTTTTCACGCAGCTTGGTTTCATACATCTGGGCCAAGCCCATTTGTCCCACGGCTGCAGCCGCCTGAAGTTCATGAACGGCATGGGGACGCACCGTCCAGCCTAAGCGCTTCATGCCTTCCGCAATTGCGCCGCTGGAGACCATGATGATTTCACATTTGTGGTGAACCAAGTGCGCCATCTGACGGCACCATTCTCCAATAGCGGTCTCGTCCAGGCCCCGTCCGTCATTGGTGACCAGACTAGAGCCCACCTTCACAACAATGCGCTTGGCATCACGCAACACAAAAGAATTTGAATTTTCAGACATAGTCGTCAAAGATCAGCGTCACGTCTTAACACCTTAGACAGCAATAGATTTCACTCGGCTCCAGCGTCTTCGTCGGGGTTTGGGGCCACCGCCAAAAATCGGGGATCAATTTCAATATGAGGCTGCTCAGCGACTTGTTGCGCCTTGATATGTTTGTAGATCGCTTTGATAAGCGGCTCGCAACCTTCACGGGTCAAAGCAGAAATTTCAAAAACGGGCCCCTTGTACTTAAACCGTTTTACAAAATCTTTGACCAACGCTTCGCGCTCATCTAGGGGAACCATGTCCAATTTATTGAGCACCAACCAGCGGGGTTTTTTGTACAGCCCGTCGTCATATTTTTTCAACTCATTGACAATGGCTTTGGCTTGAGCCACGGTGTCAACACCATCGTCAAACGGGGCGGCATCCACAATATGCAAAAGCAAACGGGTGCGCTGGAGATGCCTTAAAAATAAATGGCCTAAACCTGCGCCTTCTGAAGCACCTTCAATGAGTCCAGGCAAATCTGCCACCACAAAACTTTGCTCAGGGCCAACGCGAACCACGCCTAAGTTAGGGTGCAAGGTTGTAAAGGGATAGTCTGCGATACGGGGTCGAGCATTGGAAATCGCCGTGATCAGTGTCGATTTACCCGCATTAGGCATCCCTAACAAGCCCACATCTGCGAGCACTTTAAGCTCAAGCTTGAGATTTTTTTTCTCACCTGGCCAACCTGGCGTTTTTTGTCGAGGCGCACGGTTGATGGCGCTTTTAAACCTCAAATTACCAAACCCGCCATCACCGCCTTTGGCAATGGTAATCACTTCACCGGGGACCAACAATTCAAAGAGTACTTCGCCTGTTTCAGCGTCTGTGATGATAGTTCCCACCGGCATTTTCAAGGTGATGTCTGTGCCCGCAGCCCCAAACATATCAGAGCCCATGCCGTGCTCGCCGCGTTTGGCATCGTGCCGGCGCGAGAAGCGAAAGTCAACCAGGGTATTGAGGTTGGAGTCGGCAACCGCATACACATGCCCACCCCGTCCCCCGTCTCCCCCATTGGGTCCACCGAACTCTTTGTATTTCTCATGCCGAAAGGAGACGCAGCCGGCGCCACCATCTCCGGCGGAGATGTCAATGTAGGCTTCGTCTACAAACTTCATGGTTTACTCGAATCTATAAATAAAAAACCCCGCGCTTCTCGGCGCAGGGTTATGGGGTGAGCCTGGCTGCAGTTTATGCCGCAGCCGTCACGCTCACCGTTTGCTTGTTCAGTGCGCCCTTGATAGCGAACGAAACGTGTCCGTCAACCAGAGCGAACAAGGTATGGTCTTTGCCGATACCGACATTGGTTCCGGGATGAAACTTGGTGCCACGTTGGCGAACAATGATCGCGCCTGCGCTGATCAATTCACCACCGAAACGCTTCACACCCAGCATTTTGGGCTTCGAATCGCGCCCATTTCGCGTAGAGCCGCCGCCTTTTTTCTGTGCCATGACCTTATCC
>JBAXOC010000360.1:0-1835 GCA_037133455.1 Comamonadaceae bacterium
CTTTTGAAACGATCCAGTCGCAATGGGGTGTGAGTGAACCGGACCTGATTTGGTTGATGCGTAACCACCTGAAAAGCAGTTCTTTTAAAATGTGGCGAATGCGTGTGCGTGGGCGGGTGACTAAACACAGGGCGCTGAGACATCCACAGATGCCATACTCAGATAACAAAATTGCGGACCACCGTCGCCCCCACTGCTGATCTCCAATGGATAGTGAAATTTTTTTGAAAGTTGGCTATGACAGATGATGAGCGGTGTTGCGGAACAGGTACTTGTATCATTGACGACTCTGGCCGCTGTTGGTGCGGGCAGCAGTGGGATGGTGAAAAAATGTGTCTCCCTGCTTTGACTCCTGCCGATGAGGGTAGAAACGAACCTCCTCCTTCATCACCGCCAAGAGTTAACACTTGACTCTTCAGACAAAGCCTCAAAAACCGCCTCTTTGGGCGCGCAGATTGGGCTATGCAGGCTTGCTTCCTTTTGTTTGTCTATGTCTTGCGACTTGGTACTTTCAAGACCCGTTGCGACTTCAACTGGCCCACGCTTTGCTAACGTATGCCGCAACTATCGCCAGCTTTCTCGGCGCTGTTCATTGGGGGTTAGCTATGCGCGGTGCGGATGCCCCCGATCAAACTACGCCTTTATTGCTTTGGGGAGTGACGCCATGCCTCTTGGCTTGGGTGGCTTTACTTGTGCCCTTGGGGATGGGTTTGTGGGGTATGGCCGTTTTACTTTGGGTTTGTTATAGGGTGGACTTGCGGGTCTACCCAAAGCTCGGTGTCCAAGAGTGGTTGGCCATGCGCGCTGTCTTAACGAAGGTTGCTTCGGCCTGCTGCGTGATCGGAGCGCTGGCGGTGTAGAACTTTTTTTTGTGCTATGACTATATGAAGTTAAGCCTCTTTATTTGCAGAGTGCAGCTGTAAATTAGGCGTATTGCGAACAGCAGCTTTTTCTCCTGCGGTCGCAAATTTGCTGTATTTACCAAGCATGCTGACCAGCTGGCCGTAAATGCGTGGTGCACCCGCAAGACATTCTTCTTGTTCCAAAAAGTCGGATTCGCCGGTGAAGTTTCCAATTAGGCCGCCTGCTTCGGTGACGAGTAAGGAGCCTGCTGCCACGTCCCAGGGTTGCAAACCCAATTCAAAGAATCCATCCGTAAAACCAGCTGCGACATAAGCAAGATCCAGCGCAGCCGAACCCGGGCGGCGAAGCCCTGCAGTTTTCTGCATGACGTCTCCCATCATGCTGAGGTACTGCGCAAAGTCATCGTTCTCGCGGAAGGGGAAACCCGTCGAGATAAGGCAACCCTTCAATTCGGTACGTTTGGAAACACGCAGGCGGCGGTCATTTAAAAATGCACCACGGCCTTTGGTTGCCGTAAATAGATCGTTACGGGTGGGGTCATAAATCACGGCTTGTTCTACTTTGCCTCGCACGGCTAAGGCAATACTGACGCAGTAAACCGGTAGGCCGTGGATAAAGTTGGTGGTTCCGTCGAGCGGGTCAATGATCCAAACGAATTCAGAATCTTGAGCGCCAAATTCTCTGCCTGATTCTTCGGCCCAAATCCCATGGCCCGGGTAGGCGGTCAACAGCGTTTCAATAATCGCTTGTTCTGCAGCATGGTCTACCTCGGTAACAAAGTCATTGACCTTTTTTTGCGAGATGCGAACCGATTCAATATCAAGCGCAGCGCGGTTGATGATAGAACCCGCAGCGCGGGCGGCCTTGATGGCCACATTGATCATGGGGTGCAGATTGAGCGACATAAATTGTGGGGCTGAAGAACAAGTGACTTGCGAACTGGCGATGCAGTCGGCGCGAGGAGCTGTCTT
>JBAXOC010000361.1:0-1829 GCA_037133455.1 Comamonadaceae bacterium
AACGCCTGGCGTGGCATACCTAACCCGGGCGCAACGCGCCTCTTTGGGCGTGGTTATCAGCGCAAGTCACAACCCTTTCGCTGATAACGGCATTAAATTTTTCAGCGCCAAAGGAACGAAGTTGTCCGATGCGTGGGAGTTGGCTGTCGAGGCAGCACTCGAAGAACCACCAGCGTGGTCTCTGTCTGCAAATTTAGGAAAAACACGCCGACTTGATGACGCTGCGGGCCGCTACATCGAGTTTTGCAAAAGCACCTTTGCCAATGACTTAACGCTCAAGGGTCTCAAAATTGTCGTTGATGCAGCCCACGGCGCGGCGTACCACATCGCCCCTAAAGTTTTTCATGAATTGGGAGCCGAGGTGATCGCTATTGGCTGCGCACCCGATGGGCTCAACATCAACAAAGATGTGGGCGCGACCCATCCTGAAGCGTTGGTAGAAGCCGTAAAAGCACACCAAGCAGATTATGGAATCGCGCTCGACGGGGACGCAGACCGTCTGCAGATGGTTGATGCCAAAGGCCGCTTGTTCAATGGCGACGAATTGCTTTATTTGATAGCAGATGACCGACTCAGCAGGGGAGACGCGCTACCCGGCGTAGTCGGAACCTTGATGACCAATATGGCCGTTGAATTGGCTCTGAAGACGCGGGGCGTTGAATTGGCCCGGGCCAAGGTGGGAGACCGCTATGTGCTTGAAATAATGGAGTCGAAAGGGTGGCTCTTGGGCGGCGAAGGTTCTGGACATTTGTTGGCGCTGGATAAACACACCACCGGCGACGGACTGATTTCGGCTTTACAGATACTCCAAGCCTGCGTTCGTTCCGGTAAAAGTATGGCTGAGCTGCTAAGCGCTGTCACACTTTTTCCTCAGACATTGATCAATGTCAGACTCAAGCCGGGAGCGGATTGGCAGTCGAACCCTGCGCTTCAAAAAATCATCAAGGACGTAGAAAAAGAATTGGGCGACAGCGGCCGAGTGTTGATTCGCGCCAGTGGTACTGAGCCCTTGGTGCGTGTGATGGTGGAGGCTAAAGGCCTGGTCCAAGCCAAGACGTGTGCTCAACGCATTGCTGATATCTTGAACTGAAGTGGGCGATTTATATGAAAAATTCTTCGCAATAAAAAAGCAGCCCACCTTGCGGTAGGCTGCTAACACTTGGGAAACGCGTTACGCTAACTTTAGATTAGAAGCTAACAGCCAATCCGAGCGCTGCAGTGCTTTGTGAAGAACCAGCCGACAGGGAGAACTCCGAGCCTGCTATGTAGTTAGCACTAGCAGCATTTTGCAATGATGTGTATGAACCAATAACCTTGGTGAACTTGTTCAAAGCATATTGAACAACAACACCAGTTTGTGTAGCTCCAGTATTGGCTGTAAGAGCAACTAGACCAGTGCCGGTAACGTCATAGGCTTGTGCTGCACGCAATTGAACTTCTAAAGGACCATCGCGGTAATCTAAAGTCAGACCAAAAACGTCTTGCTTACGGTCATAAGCAGTGGCTACGCCAGCAAGGCTTGAGGCAGTGGTTTCATAAACACCACCGACACTGACTGGACCCATCGTGAAAGCGCCACCGAATTGTGTCGCTGACAGAGAATGTGCACCACCAGCGGTATAAATAGCGGTGGCCGCACTAGCGCCGTCAAGCTTCCAAGCCACATTGGATACGGTCGTATAACCATAACCTACGGTAAATGGACCATTTGCGTATCCTACTGCCAAGGAAGTTTGTTGAGCGAGTACGTTGGAAATCTTGTTTGATGCGGTATTAGCCGTAGATCCACCAGAAATCGAGTTGGTTTGATCTTTACCAAAGTTGTAGCT
>JBAXOC010000362.1:0-1818 GCA_037133455.1 Comamonadaceae bacterium
GCCCACTTCATTGGTCGCATTCAGGATCACCTCGCGGCGTTCGTTCTCGCTCATGTCCTCGCGGTTTTGAGCGAGTCGGTGCATGATGTTTTCAATCACAATGACAGCACCATCCACAATGATGCCGAAGTCCATGGCACCCAAACTGAGCAAATTTGCCGGCACGCCCATGATCTTCAAACCCAAGAATGTGGACAACAAGGCCAAGGGGATCACCACGACCACGGCCAAGCTGGCACGCATATTGGACAAGAAAATATAAAGCACTAAGGACACCAGCAAAGCGCCTTCGACCAAATTCTTGAAGACAGTGGTCAGGGTTTTGGCCATCAACCAAGTGCGGTCATAGAAAGGAACGATCTGCACGCCCTTTGGCATGCCCTTGGTATTGAGTTCGGCTATTTTGTCTTTCACGCCTTTGAGCACGGTGCTGGGGTTCTCTCCCTTGCGCATGATCACAATGCCCGTCACCACATCATCGTCGTCGTCTTGCCCAACGACGCCCAAACGCGGAATGGCACCAATTTTTATTTGTGCGATATCACGAATTAAGATGGGTGTTCCATTGCGCGCTGTGACGACGATTTTGCCTATGTCTTCTTCCGAGCGAAGCAAGCCAATACCGCGAATCGCAAACTGTTGCGCACCTTGTGCGACATAGCTGCCCCCCGCATTGGAGTTGCCTCGACCCAAGGCATCCAAAAGGTTTTGCATGCTCAGTTTGTAAGCACGCAATTTGTCCAGATCGGGTTGTACTTCATACTGCTTGATGAAGCCTCCCATTGCAACGACATCGGCCACACCGGGCACGGTTCGCAGACCCCGTTCCACCACCCAGTCCTCTATTGAACGCAACTCGGTTGAGGTTTGACCGTCACCGCGTAAACGGTACCGCATCACCTCACCGACAGGCGTTGCGTTGGGTGCCACATTCACTTGAGAACCCATGGGCAAATCGACGCTGTTCAGTCGTTCGTTCACCTGCTGGCGAACAATGTTCACATTGGCCGCATCGTCATAGGTAATGACGGTGTAAGACAAACCAAACTGCGTGTGTGAGAACAAACGAATCGAATTTGGCAAACCTGATAAGGCAGTTTCAATGGGCAATGTGACTTGCTTTTCAACTTCTTCCGCTGCGCGCCCAGGAAACAATGCAATCACAGTAACTTGTGTATCCGTGACATCAGGAAAAGCTTCTACAGTCAGATTTTTGAATGCAAAAATGCCAGACATCACAAACAACAAAGTGCCCAGAACGATGAACACCGGCTGGTGCAGGGCGTATTGAATCAGCTTCTTCATTTTGCGGCTGCCGGTTGTGAAGCTTCCAACATGGCGCTCTTTTTCGGCAAGTCGGCAGCCATGCGGAACTCACGTGCCAACAACAAGCCGTTATCGGTCACCACCTTGTCGCCCACAATCAGACCGCTGCTGATCACCGACTCCTTGGCGCCCTCATAGGCCAAGTCCACATCGCGCACCTCATACGTACCAGGCGCGGACTCCACGAACACACGATGCTGCGTGCCACGCAAGAAAACACCGGTTGCAGGCACCACCACGCCTTGTCCGAGGTTTCTTTGAATCCGGGCAGTCCCCAACATTTCGGCTTTCAACAAGCGCTGAGGATTGGCAATCGCACCCCGAATTTTGATGGTTCTGGTGACAGGATCAATAAAGTCAGCAGCCGCGACCACTTTGCCTTTGAAGACCTGACCTGGCATGGCCTGCACCAGCAAATCAAAACTGGAACCGGGCTTTAAGGTGCTGACGTCCGCCTCCTTGGCATCAATCTGCACCCACAACTGAGAAGGG
>JBAXOC010000363.1:0-1816 GCA_037133455.1 Comamonadaceae bacterium
GAACCGTGGGTGCGGGGCAGTACGCCGTTACGGATTTCGATGGCGCGCACGGTACGGGTGTCGCGGCCATCGATACGGGGCTCGCCCGCCAAAATTTGGCTACGCACAATCTTGGCTTCGATTTCGAACAACAGGCCTTCTACGCCTACGCTGTCAAACGCAGCGCCTTCGGCTTTGAGTGCGGTCATCACGTCCGCATAGGCGACGCGGCATGCTTGGGTGCGGGCTTGCTTGTTGCGGATTTGGTAGGCAGCTACCAGCTTGTCTTTGGCCAGGCCGTCGATCTTGGCGATCAATGCTTCGTCTTTAGCTGGGGCTTTCCAGTCCCACACGGGCTTGCCCGCGTCGCGCACCAGTTCGTGGATGGCGTTGATAGCAATATTGCCTTGCTCATGGCCAAAGACCACGGCACCCAACATGATGTCTTCCGACAATTGTTGCGCTTCGGACTCGACCATCAACACAGCGGCTTCAGTACCGGCGACCACCAAGTCCATGACCGAATCTTTACGGGCGGTTTGGCCGGGGTTGAGGATGTATTGGCCATTGACATAACCCACACGGGCCGCGCCAATGGGGCCGCTAAATGGCACGCCGCTCACCGACAAAGCCGCGCTAACGGCAATCATGGCGGCGATGTCTGCGTCCACTTCGGGGTTGAGCGACACGGTATGCACCACGACGTGCACTTCATTGAAGAAGCCTTCGGGGAACAAGGGGCGGATGGGGCGGTCGATCAGGCGGCTGGTCAGGGTTTCAAACTCGCTGGGGCGGCCTTCGCGCTTGAAGAAGCTGCCGGGGATCTTGCCTGCGGCATAGCTTTTCTCGAGGTAATCCACCGTCAGGGGGAAGAAATCCTGGCCAGCTTTGCCTTCGGTACGAGCTACCACGGTGGCCAACACCACGGTGCCGTCCATATCGAGCAGCACTGCGCCGGTGGACTGGCGGGCGATTTCGCCGGTTTCCATGGTGACCGTGTGTTGGCCCCACTGGAAGGTTTTACTAACTTTTTTAAACATGGTCATGGTGTATCTCCATTACTTTCTCAACAGGTGGGAGGTGCAGGCCACCCCGCCAAAGCCCGGATTCAAAGTCACAGCCCACGATGCCATTCCAGAGCCCCTTGGGGCCAAATTGCTCTGGAATGACACAGCTTCGTACTGCTTTCCTTGTCTCCGAAGTAAAAAACGCCTGAGCTAGTGTCCTAACTCAGGCGCTTCGTATTCATATTCCCGGATTACTTGCGCAGACCCAATTTGGCGATCAGTGCGGTGTAACGGTCTGCGTCTTTGTGCTTGAGGTAATCAAGCAATTTGCGACGGCGGCTGACCATGCGCAACAGACCGCGGCGACCATGGTGGTCTTTGGCGTGGGTCTTGAAGTGGGGGGTCAGTTCGTTGATACGCGCCGTCAGCAGGGCGACTTGGACTTCGGGGCTACCGGTATCACCGGCTTGGCGGGCATTGTCTTTAACGACAGCCGCTTTGATTTCAGATGCGATCATGTGTGTTTCCGTAAATAGCTATAAGGACTTGCGATTGCGGCTGGAACTGCTGCAAACGTGCGCCGGGCAAAACGCCAAGCCCGCTAATTATAGCGGGGGCGGCAAAACCGCCCGGCGGGCCTAGAAACGCTGCATCGCGCAGGTCTCGGGCTGGCGTGCCTGCTCAGCGCTCAGCGTCTTGACCACCCGAAAGCCAAAACCCGAGCCTTCCACGTCAAATTTCACGCCTGGCGAGCCCTGGCGCTCCATCACGCCCACCACCAGGGGCTGCTGAAACTGGTGGTCGCTGGCGCGCATGGCGCCGCTTTGGTC
>JBAXOC010000364.1:0-1816 GCA_037133455.1 Comamonadaceae bacterium
GCAGTGCTTGAATACGGACGTTTTCAGTGGCCATTTCTTCTTTGGCGACACGGTAGGCCTCGCCCATTCCTACAATTTGGTGGGTTGGCAGTGTTCCGCTGCGCATACCGCGCTCATGGCCGCCACCGTGCATTTGGGCTTCTAAACGAATACGAGGCTTGCGGCGAACAAACAATGCGCCAATGCCTTTGGGCCCATAGGTTTTGTGAGACGTTAAGCTCATCAAATCAACGGGCAGTTCAGTGAGATCAAACTCCACGCGGCCGGTGGCTTGGGCTGCATCGACATGAAAAATAATTCCTTTTTCGCGGCACAAAGCTCCGATAGCTGCGATGTCTTGAATCACGCCGATTTCATTGTTGACGAACATCACGCTGGCAATGATGGTGTCTGGGCGGATGGCCGCTTTGAAAGCGTCTAAGTTGACCAAGCCATCTTCTTGTACATCCAAATAAGTCACTTCAAAACCTTGGCGCTCGAGTTCGCGGCAGGTATCTAGAACCGCTTTGTGCTCGGTTTTAACGGTGATGAGGTGCTTGCCTTTGGATTTATAAAAGTGGGCAGCGCCCTTCAAAGCCAAGTTATTGGACTCGGTGGCACCGGAAGTCCAAACGATTTCGCGCGGGTCCGCACCAATCAGATCAGCGACTTGACAGCGCGCTTTCTCAACGGCGGCTTCAGCTTCCCAACCCCAAGCATGGCTGCGGGATGCTGGGTTACCGAAATGCGAACGCAGCCAAGGCACCATCGCATCGACCACCCGCTCGTCGCAAGGGTTGGTGGCGCTGTAGTCCATGTAAATGGGGAAGTGAGGCGTGGTTTCCATGGTGTGTCGATCTACAAAAAATTAAACTTTAGAAAAGGCGTTCCCGAGCGCGAAAACCGAGTTGGGCGCATTAATACGAATCGGCTTGGAAATGGGCATGGCTGAAATAGCGCGCTTTAAACTGGGTTTTTCTTCTACCTGCAAGCCTTTGGCCAGTTGATCATCGACCAATTTTTGCAAGGTAATGGAGCTTAAAAACTCGACCATTCGGGTATTGAGGGATGCCCATAAATCGTGGGTCATGCAGCGGGCACCATCACCCAAACAGTTTTCTTTGCCGCCGCATTGGGTCGCATCAATGGGCTCATCAACCGACAAGATGATGTCGGCAACGGTAATCTCTGAGGCTTTACGGGCCAAGGTGTAACCACCTCCAGGTCCGCGGGTGGACTCCACCAACTCGTGGCGGCGCAGCTTGCCAAACAACTGCTCAAGATAGGACAGGGAAATTTGTTGGCGCTGGCTGATCGCAGCCAACGTAACAGGGCCGTTTGACTGGCGCAGGCCCAGATCAATCATGGCGGTAACGGCAAATCGGCCTTTGGTGGTGAGACGCATCGCAAACTCCTAAAGTCGTGTTAAGTTGACTAACGGACTCAAGTATACACAACGTCCGACTGTTTTGCTCGGGTAAGTAGACTGATCAGTCACAATTTTTACTATCAGGCCTTTAGGGGGAGTATCAAGACGTTGTCAGTGCCAGGCGCACCAAAGGCCTGGGCCTTCAAAATCCCCAACTGGTCCCTGACGCGGGCGGCTTTTTCGAACTCTAAATTACGGGCGTGTTCCATCATGAGTTTCTCTAATCGCTTAATTTCGCGGGAAATGTCTTTCTCGCTCATATCTTCGACCTGCGCACGCTGCATAGCGTCGCGCTCCAGCCTCTCTGCCTCTTTGCCCGCCTTTTCGCTGTAAACCCCATCAATCAGATCGCGCACCTGCTTGACGATGGAGCGCGGCGTGATGCCGTTGGCCAGGTTAAAGGCTATC
>JBAXOC010000365.1:0-1812 GCA_037133455.1 Comamonadaceae bacterium
ATGGGCAGTCGCTTTATATTGATCCGAAAGCAGAAATGGTGATTGCCCGTTTTGGCTCTCATCCCATCGCTACAGGTAATGCAAACGATCCTTTCACCTTGCCCGCTTTTGCGGCTATGGCCGATGCGCTCATGAAGAGTCCGTAAGGGTAGGGCCACCAGCACAGGAGCATTCAGACTGGCAGCGATCGCCTCCAAGCTGGGTTACATTCCTACAGTGGACAAGCACCACGAAGCCATGGGCGTCGTCAACAAAGATGGCGGGACGATCTACAAATACTTGAACTTCAATCAGATTGATGAGTATGTGGATATCGCAAAGGGCGTGACGGTTTAAGCTGGCAGCTGTCAGAACCATTAATAGCCTTTAGGTATATAACCTAGAGGCTATTTTTTTAGGTGCTCATTTCAAAATAGCGTTGAAAACTAAAGGCCAAGGTGGCCATGAGCGCCGTGGTTCCAATGAACAGGGAGCTAGCAAGCCCCATCACGGTGAGCCAATGGGTTTGGCCTGATTCGTCTTCCGCATCAGCAGAAGGATTGAATTTTTGATTCCAGCGCTGAGCGTCTGATAAACCATAAACAATCGCAGCGAGCGCGCAGGCGGCAATGCAAAAGCCCAAGAACGGAATCAAAAACCAGCTGAGGTGGTCGTCTAA
The DNA here is from genome assembly GCA_037133455.1 of Comamonadaceae bacterium. Lineage (GTDB taxonomy): Bacteria > Pseudomonadota > Gammaproteobacteria > Burkholderiales > Burkholderiaceae_C > Allorhodoferax. Next base: position 659 of record JBAXOC010000365.1, read on the forward strand.
TCCGATCGTTCTCGCGCGCACAACGCCGTAAGCTCCTAACGCACTGGGCCCGAGGGCAAGCCAACTCCACGCGTCAAAGCGTCCTGTGAGATAGACCCGTTGTAATCCTAAGGGGCCTGTTAAGAGAGTAAGCCAAACCGCGATTGTTTTATTTTTCATAACCCTCATTGTGACGCTTGTGACGCAGCCGTAAGACTGCCTTGGCCAATAGCACGCTCCATGAGCACAACGTCAAGCCAGCGATCAAACTTCCAACCGCAATCGGTGAGTACTCCGACAGAGGTAAAGCCTAAAGAGCGATGTACGCCAATTGACCCCGCGTTATCGGAGTCACCAATCACAGCGATTAATTTACGCACCCCAGCGCGTTCGGCTTGGCTCATCAATTCAGCGAGTAGTAGGCGTCCCCAGCCTCGGCCAGTTGCCAGTGGGCTCAGGTAGATGGAGTCTTCCGCAGAGAAGCGGTAGGCTGGTCGCGGTTTAAACCAATTGCAATAGGCAAACCCAAGAACTTCCGCGTTTTCTTCGATGACCAGGTAGGGCAGGCCCTTTGATAAAACGTCAGCTTTACGGCTTTGCATGTCAGTTTCAGTGGGCGGTTCGATTTCAAAGGTGCCGGTTCCGTGGAGTACGTGGTGTTGGTAAATGGCGGTGACAGCAGATATATCTGCGTCTGTACAAGGTCGGATGGTTGGCATGGCTTTGAAAAAGTTATAATAGGGGGCTATTCTGAGTGTCACTGGCCGGGTGGTCAGTTGCGTGTCTCAACTCTGAATTCTATGGTTGAAATTCATTTCAATCACCCAAAGGAACAATCATGGTCGTCATTCGACTCGCTCGTGGTGGTGCTAAAGCCCGCCCGTTTTTTAATATCGTGGTTACGGACAAGCGCACTCGTCGCGATGGCCGCTTCATTGAACGCATTGGTTTTTACAACCCGATTGCAACTGCCAATGAAGAAAGCATCCGTATTGCTCAGGACCGCCTGACTTACTGGAGAAGCGTTGGTGCGCAAGCGTCTCCTACGGTTGAACGTTTAGTTAATCAAGCAGCTAAAAAAGCGGCTTAATTTCGTGTGCAGGCTGGCCCTTCGTGCTGATGGGCCAAGCCGCCACAATCCTTTGACCGATTGTTTCGCATGATTGCTGGCCTTG
>JBAXOC010000366.1:0-1806 GCA_037133455.1 Comamonadaceae bacterium
GAATGCGGCAACCACCAATCGAGATTTAGCGGCAGCGGACTTCAAACGCTTCAAAGATTTACGCGACCAAAATTTCATCAGTGCGGCGGAGTTAGAGCGGCGTGAGGCCAGCCTCAAAGCGGCCCAGGCCCAAGTCGACCAGGCCCAAGCGCAGTTTTCAGGTCAAGGCAACCAAGCCTCCTATGCCGCCCTTGTGGCAGACACCGCAGGCGTTGTGACCTCGGTAGAGGCCGAAGTCGGCCAGGTCGTCGGCGCTGGAACGCCCGTGGTTCGCATTGCCCAAGACGGGCCCCGCGACGTGGTGTTTTCAGTTCCAGAAGACAAAATTTTAAAAATCAAAGTTGGATCCGACGTGTCCATTCGGGCTTGGTCTAACCCCGCCGTGTTCAAAGGCAACGTGCGCGAGGTTGCGGCCAGCGCCGATCCGGTCACCCGCACCTTCAGTGTCAAAGTCACCATGCAAGCAGCAGATGCTTTGCCTTTAGGCACGACCGTATCAGTGACGCCGCAGTCTTTAGACCGCTCTGGCCCAGAGGTCATCAAGTTACCTACCAGTGCGTTTCACCATGATGGAAAAAATGCAGCGGTTTGGGTGCTTGACCCAGCCCTTATGACGGTCAAATTGCAACCCGTTGTGATTGCCACAGCCGATGGCAATGACGTCGTTGTCTCGCAAGGCTTGGTGGCTGGTATGCAAGTGGTTGCAGCCGGCGTGCATGTGCTCGCGCCCGGTCAAAAAGTGACTGTGTACCAAGAAAAACCAGCAGCTGCGAAGTGAGCCAATGATGAACCCGCAAGCTCCGAATTCACAGCAGCCTAAAGAAGCTTTCAACCTGTCCAAGTGGGCGCTAGACCACGCAGCGCTCACGCGCTACCTCATGATCGTTTTAATGGTCTTGGGGCTGGCCGCATATTTCCAACTCGGCCAAGACGAAGACCCGCCGTTTACATTTCGCTTGATGGTGGTTAAGGCTTATTGGCCTGGAGCTACCGCGCAGCAAATGGCCGAACAGGTGACAGACAAAATTGAGCGAACGCTCCAAGAAGTCCCCCACGCAGACAAGATTCGAAGCTTTTCTAAGCCCGGCGAAACGACTGTACTTTTTCAGGTGAAAGACTCCACCAAGGCTGGTGACGTTGCCAATATTTGGTACACCGTTCGCAAAAAAATTGGCGATATGCGAGCCACCTTGCCCGGTGGTGTTTTAGGCCCGTTTTTTAATGACGAGTTTGGCGACGTGTATGGAGTGATTTACGCCTTGGAAGCCGATGGTTTTTCAAGCGCGGAAGTCAAAGACTTCGCCGACGATATTCGACAAAAATTACTGCGTGTAGCCGACGTTAATAAAGTCGAACAATTTGGTGTTCAAGACGAAAAACTCTACATCGAAATTTCACAAAAACGTCTGTCCCAATTGGGGCTGGATATGAACCAAATATTGGCCCAGCTGGCGCAACAAAATGCGGTGGAAAGCGCGGGGATGTTGCAAACGCCTTTGGATGTTTTACAGGTGCGGGTTGCGGGTCAATTTGATGCAATAGAACAACTTGCTGCGATGCCAATTCGCGGAAGTTCAGGCAACCAATTGCGCTTAGGCGATATTGCAGAAATCAAACGAGGGTTTATCAATCCACCGCAAGTCAAAGTGCATTACCAAGGTAAACCTGTGGTGGCATTGGGTATTTCAATGGCCAAGGGGGGCGATATTTTGGCTTTGGGGAAATCGCTGAAAGCCAAAGTGAAATCCATCAATGCCGAACTGCCTGCGGGTTTGCGTTTGGTTGAAGTGCAAGACCAGCCCACAG
>JBAXOC010000367.1:0-1803 GCA_037133455.1 Comamonadaceae bacterium
ATATCACCCGGCGCTAACCAATTGAATTTGTTCACTTTTTAACCGGACACTACTGTCTCCGTATGAAAATCGAAGTGCGACCTGATGCTGTTGCAACTGGAGGCAAACCAGGACGTTTCACTCTCTATCCCACAAGAAATATGTATAACTTCATTTTGCTTGACCAAGATGTCGGAAGGACTTGGCAAATTCAATGGAGCACTGACAAAGAGCAGGGTAATTGGCCAATAGATCAGAAGGCAGAAAAGGCGGATTCTGGGTGGAAACAATGACACGGGGGAATGTATGAGTCGTTTACTACTGCGTGTTTTCGTATTGTTCACACTCGGATGGCATGCGGTGAGCGCACATGCGGACTTCGATGCGGGATTTGAAGCTTGGATCAAGAGCGAATATGCGAAGGCTTTGGAAGAGTTCCAAATGGTTGAAGAAGTTGATGCCCGTGCCCAATACATACTTTCTCAGATGTACAAGAGTGGTGATGGCGTCACGAGGGATAGTGACATCTATTTGAAGTACCTCAAGCGTGCTGCCGCTGCAGGAATTTCCGGGGCGGAGGATGAGCTCGGTGATTTGTATTTCAACGGATGGTACGGAATCACACTCGATTACAAGCAAGCGTTTTTTTGGTATTCAAAGGCGGCCGATTCTGACTTTGATGTGGGACTTGCCGATCTTGCAAATATGTACGCTCGTGGCTTAGGAGTCGCTAGAGACGACGCCAAGGCACTGAAATTGTTTGGCAGAGCTGCTGAGAAGGGCAACGCCTTCGCGCAGTATCGGCTTGGCTTAATTTACGCATCCGGGACGGGGGTGTCGCAGAGTCAACGCGAGGCTTGTTTGTGGTACGAAAAAGCCGGGGGCGGCGGTTACTTGCATGCGATGCTGCTTACCGGATATTGTTATGGTGATGGATTGATTGGAGCGACTGACCGAGTTAAAGCGGTTGACTGGTTTCGCAAAGCCGCTGACAAGGGAAATCGGGATGGACAATATGAGCTTGCATATGCATACGAATATGGCAACGGTGTGGCCAAAGACGAGAAAAAGGCGGTCGAACTTTATAGAAAGTCGGCGGATCAAAATTCTTCAGACGCGCAGCGGCGCCTCGGAGTTTGTTTCGAATATGGGAAGGGTGTAAAAAAGGACGATCGCGAGGCTGTCAACTGGTATCAAAAGTCAGCGGAGCAAGGCAATAGATTTGCCCAAGCCAGTCTTGGCTTTAAGCTGATGGCGGGTGAGGGAATCACAAAGGATTTGGCGGCGGCGGCTGGATGGTTTAGAAAATCCGCCGAACAAAATTACAACATTGGGCAGCATATGCTTGCCACCATGTATGAGGATGGACTTGGTGTCGCAAGGGACTATGAACTAGCAGTTGTTTGGTATCAGAAGGCAGCGGAACTCGGCTACCCAGATTCCCAAAATAAGCTTGGCGTCAAGTATGCAGAAGGCAACGGAGTTCAAAAGAACATGGTTGAGGCGCTGAAATGGTTCACTATCTCAGCCGCCGCAGGTAACGAAAAGGCCGTTGAGAATCGGGATCGTGCTGAAAAGGGGATGACTGCAGGTGATGTAAAAAAGGCCCAAGGTTTGGCAGCAGCTTGGATTAAGAAGAATAAGCCGAGTTAGGTGTGTGGCCGGAATGGAAGGGCTAGGCCAACTCCCAACACTACGTACTAGCGTGAGCCTGGCGAAAGCATCAGAAAAATGGAATCTCTGGCGCGCCTGAGCCTTAGCCAAGTCGAACACGCTGCCGACCTCATTTCACAGGCCGACGCGCTGATAGTGGCCGCTGGTGCC
>JBAXOC010000368.1:0-1802 GCA_037133455.1 Comamonadaceae bacterium
TGGCCAAAACACTGCAAAATCAAGGGCTTAGGGTCGATTTGGACCTCAGAAACGAGAAAATCACGTATAAAATACGCGAGCATTCAATGCAAAAGCTGCCTTTCCTCTTGGTCGTAGGCGACAAAGAGATGGCTGCTGGTGCCGTTGCAGTGCGCGCCCGAGGGGGTAAAGACCTCGGAGCCATGTCCTTGGAAGCGTTCAGTGCGCTGATTGCCAAGGACATAGCCGATAAATCCCTTGTCTAAGGTTTGCCAAAGATAATGCTGATCTGTCGCGCGCTGCGCGGAAGTCGCCCTGTGTGGGCTTGTTTTGTGAAGGATTGAGCCATCGCTACTGAATTTCGTGACCGCCGCCAACGCGAAGAACGTAAACACCGCCTGAACCGGGAAATCATGGCCCCGGAAGTCCGCCTGACCGGCGTCGACAACGAGCCGCTCGGTGTCGTCAACATCAACGAGGCCTTGCGCCTTGCCGGTGAACTGGACGTGGACTTGGTAGAAATTGCCGCCACCGCCATACCACCGGTATGCCGATTGATGGATTACGGTAAGTTCAAGTACCAAGAGCAGAAAAAGGCGGCGGAAGCCAAGTCCAAACAAAAGGTGATTGAAGTCAAGGAAGTCAAGTTCCGACCCGGAACCGATGATGGCGACTACAACATCAAGGTGCGCAATATCAAGCGCTTCCTGGAAGACGGAGACAAGTGCAAGATCACTTTGCGTTTCCGGGGTCGCGAGATTACGCACCAGGAAATCGGCCTGGCTTTGTTGCAGCGTATGCGCGATGAGTTGGCCGACTTGATCGTGGTGGAGCAGTTCCCTAAGTTGGAAGGGCGCCAGATGGTCATGATGATTGCGCCGGGCAAGAAAAAGACCGGTGGCGCGGCTAAGCCGGTGCAGGAGATGGCGGCATAGATTTTTAGGCCTTTGCGCTTGCGCAATGGGCAGGCAAAGCAATTTGCCAGAGTTTGCGAAAGGGTTCGTCCCGCGCAACGGGTCAGCAGACCGACAACGCAGAAATGCGCGTTCAGTTTGCTGCCTATAAGTGGCTCGGGGCCAACAAGGACGGAGAGAGTTTTCCGTACGCCTCACGAGCACAATTGAAGAAGGAGCATGCAAATGCCCAAAATGAAGACCAAGAGCGCGGCGAAGAAACGCTTCCGCGTCCGTCCCGGTGGAACCGTTAAACGCGGCCAAGCCTTCAAACGTCACATTCTGACCAAGAAGACCACCAAAAATAAACGCCACTTGCGCGGTTCAACTGCTGTTCATGAGACCAATATGGGTCACATGGCACAGATGCTGCCAGGCCGTGGTATTTAATTAACGACGAACAAGGAGTAACACAATGCCTCGCGTCAAACGTGGTGTAACGGCTCGCGCCCGCCACAAAAAAGTTCTCGCCCTTGCCAAAGGTTTCCGCGGTCGCCGCGGCAATGTTTTCCGCGTCGCTAAAGAAGCGGTAATGAAGGCTGGGCAATATGCCTACCGTGACCGCCGCACCAAAAAGCGCGTGTTCCGCCAGTTGTGGATTGCCCGTATCAACGCGGCAGCGCGCCAATGCGGCCTGACCTACAGCCAGTTCGCCAACGGTCTGAAAAAAGCGCAGATCGAAATCGACCGCAAAGTGCTGTCTGACATCGCAGTGCACGATATGGCAGCTTTTGCCAACATCGTGGAGCAGGTCAAGGCCAAGCTCGCCGCTGCGTAAGGGCCTGAGCGGCCACGCCTTGCCCCGGGGCAAGGCGTGGCCGCTCAGGCCCTTACGCAGCGGCGAGCTTGGCCTTGACCTGCTCCACGATG
>JBAXOC010000369.1:0-1802 GCA_037133455.1 Comamonadaceae bacterium
TTAATGCAGCTTGACCGTTGGATTAACTTGCTTTGAAAGCAACCTCGCAAGCGTATAAAGCGCTGTTTTAATAGCGCCGTGAACAGAAAGTTCGTGGAGCTTGTAAAGAGACAAGTACATCAACTTAGCAAAGTAACCTTCAATCATTAGGTTCTTCCCAATGAGGCCACCCATCATATTTCCCACGGTACTGAATTTTCCGAGTGACACCAAGGACCCAAAATCTCGGTAGTAGTACGGCTTTAACGGTTTGTTAGCAAAGCGTCTCTTAATTTGACTAAACATATGGTTTGCTTGCTGGTGCGCCGCTTGTGCCCTTGGGGGAACAATACCGCCTCTTCCACCTTCTTCGTCTGTGCAAGGGCATGCAGCACAATCGCCTAAAGCAAAAATGTCCGGATCAAGAGTAGTTTGCAAAGACCGATGAACAACAATTTGATTCAATTTATTGGTTTCTAAACCGCCAATATTGTTCAAATAATCGGGCGCCTTGACGCCAGCCGCCCAGACAACAAGCTCAGATTCAATGACTTGGCCATCCGAAAGCCTTATACCCTTCGGCATGACCTCCATCACTTTGGATTTAGTAAGTACTTCAACACCCAATTTCGATAACAGTTGCTCTGTCGCTTCAGAAAGTCGCGGATTTAAAGCCGGCAAAATTCTGTCAGCCGCTTCTATCAAGCTAATTTTTAAATCCTTTTCAGCGTCAATGCCATCTAAGCCAAAAGCAACTACCTCACGGGTTGTTCTATGGAGTTCAGCAGCAAGCTCTACGCCGGTTGCACCTGCTCCGATAATGACGACGTGAAGTTGGCTTTGTTCAATTCGGTCAGACTGATGGTGAGCACGGATACATGCATTAACCATTTTTGAATGAAATAGTTTGGCATCCGTTTGATTTTCGAGCTTAAGAGCGTACTCCTTAACACCTGTCGTTCCAAAATCGTTGCTCAGGCTGCCGATGCAAACGACCAATGTGTCGTAGCTAATTTTTTGTATAGGCGTTACAGGACTGTTATCAATGTCCAAGTAGGGCGATAAATCAATGGTCTTATTTGCTCGGTCTAAGCCCTTGAGCTCTCCGATCCGAAAAGTAAAGTGATTCCAGTGGGCGTGGGCCATGTAGTCCACTTCATGATCACCAAAATCCATGCTCCCAGATGCAATTTCATGGAGTTTAGGTTTCCAGATGTGGGTTCGATTTTTATCAACCAGGGTGACGTTGATATTTTTATCTCGGCGATAAGCCTTGCCAAGACGCGTTGCAAGCTCAAGTCCTCCAGCACCGCCACCAACAATTACGATTTTATGCATTTGAAATTACGCTATCAAGCTGCCTACGTGAATTGAACAGTTATCTGGGCGTCGTAAACTTGGCCCTCCCTTTATCTTATTTAGAGTTTAGCGGATCAAAAAATCTGCGGGCATGTCCCACAAATGTCACGGTTATTCAGAAGAGATACTCTTCAAAACGCCAAAGGGTTTTGAACCTCGCTCTTTTTGAATCCGCCTTCGGAACCTAAATACTTAAATATCAATATTCCCCGCCCGCAGCGCATTGGCCTCAATGAACTCGCGGCGCGGTTCGACTTCGTCGCCCATGAGCATGGTGAACACACGATCGGCTTCGATGGCATCGTCAATTTGCACTTTGAGCAAACGGCGAACGGTGGGGTCCATAGTGGTTTCCCACAGCTGAGAGGGATTCATCTCACCCAAGCCTTTGTAACGCTGACGCGCCGTGGCGTTCTCGGCCTGACCGATGAGCCACGCCATGGCTTCGCGGAAATCCGTTACTT
>JBAXOC010000370.1:0-1799 GCA_037133455.1 Comamonadaceae bacterium
GTAAGGAAATACGCGGCAAGATCAAATCGGTGGAAAACACCAAGAAGATCACCAAAGCCATGGAGATGGTCGCCGCATCCAAAATGCGCAAAGCGCAAGAGCGGATGCGTGCGGCTCGCCCCTACAGCGAAAAAATTTGCGCCATCGCATCCCATTTGGGACAAGCCAACCCTGAGTACACCCACGCATTTATGCGTAGCAACGACGCAAAATCTGCGGGCTTTGTGGTGGTTACGACGGACAAAGGTTTGTGTGGTGGTATGAACACCAATATCTTGCGTGGCGTGACAGCAAAGCTGCGTGAGTTGCAAGCTGATGGTGTGAGTGCGCAATCCGTAGCCATTGGTAACAAAGGCTTGGGCTTTTTGAATCGCTCGGGCGCTCCGGTGATCGCTCAGGTCACTCAGTTGGGTGACACGCCGCATCTCGATAAGCTCATTGGGCCTGTCAAAGTTTTGCTTGATGCGTATACGCACGGCAAAGTCAATGCAGTCTATCTTTGCTACACCAAGTTCATCAATACGATGAAGCAAGAGCCTGTGATTCAACAGCTTTTGCCTTTGTCTGCTGAGCAAATGGAAAGCGATACCAAGGCGCACGGATCTCATGGATGGGATTACATCTATGAGCCTGATGCGCAATCGGTGATCAATGACTTGTTAAACCGCTATGTGGAGGCTTTGGTCTACCAAGCGGTTGCAGAGAATATGGCATCCGAGCAATCGGCACGTATGGTCGCTATGAAAGCGGCAACCGACAACGCAGGAAGCGTGATTGGCGAGCTCAAGTTGATTTACAACAAGACCCGCCAAGCAGCGATTACAAAAGAGTTGTCAGAAATTGTGGCCGGTGCAGCGGCGGTTTAATCCGCCAAGTACAGGTCTGTAAAAGTTCTAGTTCAAGATTTTATTTTTGGAGCGAAAAATGGCTCAAGCTAACTCCCAAGTTCAGGGAAAAATTGTTCAGTGTATTGGTGCGGTGGTTGACGTGGAGTTTCCACGCGACAAGATGCCCGGGATTTATGACGCGCTCAAAATGGACGGCTCTACCCTGACGCTGGAAGTTCAGCAGCAGCTCGGTGACGGCATCGTTCGTACCATTGCGCTGGGATCATCCGACGGTTTGCGCCGCGGCATGATAGTGACTAACACCGAAAAGCCCATCATGGTGCCCGTTGGTAAAGCAACGCTTGGCCGAATCATGGACGTGTTGGGCGCACCTATTGACGAGCGCGGCCCAGTCAATGCCACATTGGAAATGTCGATTCACCGCAAGGCCCCAACATACGATGAGTTGAGCCCTTCGCAAGAATTGCTTGAGACTGGTATCAAGGTGATTGACTTGGTTTGCCCGTTTGCTAAAGGCGGTAAGGTCGGCTTGTTCGGCGGCGCCGGTGTGGGCAAAACCGTGAACATGATGGAACTCATCAACAACATCGCCAAGGCTCACAGCGGTTTGTCCGTGTTCGCTGGTGTAGGTGAGCGTACCCGTGAAGGTAACGACTTTTATCACGAGATGGCCGACTCTGGCGTTGTGAACTTGGAACACTTGGAAGAATCCAAAGTGGCCATGGTCTACGGTCAGATGAATGAGCCTCCAGGCAACCGTTTGCGCGTGGCGTTGACTGGCTTGACTATTGCCGAATCCTTCCGTGACGAAGGCAAAGACGTTTTGTTCTTCGTGGACAACATCTATCGCTACACATTGGCCGGAACTGAAGTGTCCGCTTTGCTTGGTCGTATGCCTTCAGCCGTGGGTTACCAACCTACATTGGCCGAAGAAATGGGCCGTTTGCAAGA
>JBAXOC010000371.1:0-1786 GCA_037133455.1 Comamonadaceae bacterium
TCTTGGCTTGTCGCCAAGGGAATGGCCGTTTTACCGTTACACATCACGATAAAGCTGGCTTCTTCCCCTTGTAAAAATTCTTCAATCACTACCCGGGCTTCGCCGCCGTTATGGACAACGCCTAAAGTGTTGTCAAGCAACATAAAGTCAACCGCGTCATGGGCTTCTTGAAGCGTCATCGCCACGACTACGCCTTTTCCTGCCGCCAGGCCGTCGGCCTTGACCACAATGGGCGCCCCTTTGGCATCAACATAGGCATGGGCCGCTTGTGCATCAGAGAAAGTCTCAAATGCGGCAGTAGGAATACCGTGGCGCTGCATAAAAGCTTTAGAAAAAGCCTTGGAACTTTCTAACTGGGCAGCGGCTTGGGTGGGTCCAAAAATACGCAGACCGTGGGCCCGAAAATCATCGACGATACCTAATGCCAAAGGCCCTTCTGGGCCCACAACGGTGAGCTCGATTTTGTGTTCCAGCGCCCAGGTTCGCAGCGCTACCAGATCGGTAATAGGAATGTTTTTTAAGCGGATATCCGTGGCCGTACCTGCATTACCAGGGGCGACATACACCATCTGCACTTTAGGCGACTGCGCCAACTTCCAGGCCAAAGCATGTTCTCTGCCGCCTGCGCCAATGACAAGAATATTCATAGTTCTGCGTTGTGGTAAACCTCTTGCACATCGTCCAGGTCTTCCAGAACGTCCAATAATTTTTGCATTCGCAATGCGTCTTCGCCTGAGAGCTCGATCGAGTTTTCAGCCCGCATGGTCACGATGGCCTCCTCTGCCACCAAGCCTGCTGCGTCTAAGGCTGCTTTAACTGCTTCAAAGTCAGCATACGCGGTAAGGACTTCGATGACGCCATCGTCATGCGCAATGACATCTTCTGCGCCGGCCTCTAAAGCTACTTCCATGACCTTGTCTTCGCTCGTTCCGGGGGCGTAAATAATCTGGCCGCGGTGCTTAAACTGAAAAGCCACGGAGCCTTCCGTACCCATGTTGCCACCGTGTTTGCTAAAAGCGTGGCGAACTTCAGCGACGGTTCGAACCTTGTTATCGGTCATCGTATCCAGAATAATCGCAGCGCCGCCGATCCCATAACCCTCATAACGAATTTCTTCGTAGCTCACGCCTTCTTGGTTTCCGGTGGCTTTATCAATGTTGTATTTGATACGGTCGGCGGGCATATTGGCGGCCTTGGCACGTTCAACCGCCAAGCGCAAACGCGGATTCATCCCTAAATCACCACCACCAGAGCGCGCCGCTACTGTAATTTCGCGGATGATTCGGGTCCAAACCTTGCCGCGCTTTTCGTCTTGGCGACCTTTGCGGTGTTGAATATTGGCCCATTTACTGTGTCCTGCCACGAAATATCCTTCAAAAAATCGTTACCCTATCGTCTAGATTGTACTTTTCCAAGGAACACCGTGATTACCATTTCCGCCTCAGCAAAACCCCATGTCCATCTCATTGACCATCCTTTGGTTCAACACAAGTTGACTTTGATGCGAAAAAAAGAAGCCAGTACCAACAGCTTTCGTCGTTTGCTTGGAGAACTTAGTAGCCTGATGGCGTACGAAGTGACGCGCGATATGACGACCCAAGATGTTGAGATTGAAACACCGCTTGAGAACATGCAGGCCAAAATGATTGACGGGAAAAAATTGGTGTTTGTGTCGATTCTTCGCGCTGGCAATGGAATTTTGGATGGGGTTTTATCCGTCGTTCCAGGCGCCCGTGTAGGCCATATCGGCTTGTACCGAGATCCCAAAACCTTGCAGGCGGTGGAG
>JBAXOC010000372.1:0-1772 GCA_037133455.1 Comamonadaceae bacterium
GTACACCGACTTGATAGATTCGCAGCCGCCTAAGGCCAGGCCTTCGTCCACGATCGCTTTCAGGGGCAGCTCTTTGCCACCGCGCATCTGAAAGTTAGACGTGATCACAGCGACCGCGCCTGCGTCAATGATGCGCTCTTGCAAGGCTTTGGCTGAGAAGCCGCCAAAAACCACGCTGTGGGTTGCGCCAATTCGGGCGCAGGCTTGCATTGCGATCACGCCTTCCAGCGTCATAGGCATGTAGATTAGCACCCGATCGCCCTTTTGAATTCCATCGGCTTTTAAAGCGTTGGCGAATTGGCTGACCCGGGCGAGCAATTCTTTGTAGGTTGTTTTTGTAACGGTTCCGTCGTCGGCTTCAAAAATAACGGCGGTTTTGTTTTCGGTGGGCGTGCCCATGTGCTTGTCCAAGCAGTTTGCCGAAGCATTGAGCTCGCCGTCGTCAAACCATTGATAGAAAGGCGCTTTGGATTCATCCAAAGTTCGGGTAAAGGGTTTGTTCCAAACGACGTTTTCACGCGCCAACCGGGCCCAAAAACCTTCAAAGTCTTTTTCGGCTTCTGCACACAGCGCGTTATAGCCCTCCATGCCGGAAATTCGAGCGGCTTTGACGGTCGCCTCGCTGGGGTGAAATACACGGTTTTCAACCAAAACCGATTCAATGGCAGATGATGCAGAACTCACGGGGATATCTCCTCATTATTTAAAAACTATCCTGAAATGTCGTTTCTTGCACTTACATGCCACTGACTGTGGGCTTAGGTAAACTCATCGTACTGGTTTTTTCCTCTTTAAGGCTTTCAGCACCATGTCTACCATTCGTCAAGCCGACCTCATTGAATCCGTTGCTGCTGCTTTGCAATACATCAGCTATTACCACCCCACTGACTATATTGCCCACCTAGCCCGCGCTTACGATCGCGAACAAAGCCCCGCGGCCAAGGACGCGATTGCCCAAATTTTGACCAACAGCAAAATGAGCGCCACCGGGCACCGCCCCATTTGCCAAGACACTGGCATCGTCAATGTGTTTCTCAAGGTGGGCATGGACGTCCGGTGGGAAGGCTTCGCTGGCAGTTTGGATGACGCCATAAACGAAGGCGTTCGCCAAGCTTACAACCATCCTGACAACACGCTGCGTGCCAGCGTTGTCGCTGACCCGGAGTTTTTGCGAAAAAACACCAAGGACAACACCCCTGCCGTCATCTTTACGGAGATTGTTCCAGGCAACACCGTTGAAGTCACCGTGGCCGCCAAAGGCGGAGGCTCGGAGAACAAAAGCAAAATGATCATGCTCAACCCGGGTGACTCGGTGGTGGACTGGGTCCTCAAGACAGTCCCTACGATGGGCGCAGGGTGGTGTCCGCCGGGCATGCTGGGCATCGGCATTGGAGGCACGGCAGAGAAGGCGGTCCTCATGGCGAAAGAAAGTTTGATGGACGACATTGATATGTACGAACTTCAAGCCAAGTTATCCTCCGGCAAGGCTTTAACTCAAACCGAGGAACTTCGCTTAGAGCTGTTTGACAAAGTCAATGCCTTGGGTATTGGCGCACAAGGTTTGGGCGGCCTCACCACGGTCTTAGACGTGAAAATTAAGATGTACCCTACCCACGCGGCCAGCAAACCGGTGGCGATGATCCCCAATTGTGCCGCCACCAGGCACGCCCACTTTGTATTAGACGGCAACGGACCCACTTACCTCACCCCCCCTTCTTTGGATTTGTGGCCTTCGGTGAATTGGGCCCCCGACTATGTCCAAAGTAAAAAGG
>JBAXOC010000373.1:0-1770 GCA_037133455.1 Comamonadaceae bacterium
CCTCAGGCTGCGTCTTTCGCACCCGCTGCCCCGTAGCCACCGCGCGCTGCGCGCACGAGGTGCCGCAGTTGCGCGAGGTGAGTGCGCAGACGCGGGTGGCGTGCTGGCGCGCCTAACCGCGCGAGCGCCAGCGCGGCTGGCAAATATCTTTTCCTCAGTCCTTTAGCGCCTGTGGCCTGGGTCCGCTCGCAGGCTTGCAATCGGTCTGTTACCTGAATGGCGATTGGTATGCAATGACAAGAATTTGCTATTGACGACCAAAATTAACTAGCAAACCCACGTATCTACAACACTTTCAGAGTGAATTCGTCAGTTTTGCGCCCGCCTGCGGCGGCGTAATCCCAATGGCAATACTCGGATTTATCCGCTTCGACCAAAGGGTTTTTGACTAAAAAGAGACGAATTTTGTTGCTGGAGTGCAACTAACTTCGCAAAGATTTACTAAGTAGAAACCCTATGTTGACTAAGTAGAAACCCTTATTCTTGGGGGTTGAAATTCATCAGGAATTGAAAATTCCCCCAGACGAAATACACGTTTACTCAATGGAAACAAGGGGTTACGTGAGTACATCGACGTTTTCGCACCCATTCGCCGCGCTTTGCAGACGTGCCATCAGCGCTTCATAAACAGGCTTCTACTGGTCAGAATGACACTTCAATCCGGGTCTGGGCAGCTCATCACTCGATGAGGCGTCGTTGGAATGGCTTTGGATTTGCCCCGGCAATCATGCCGTGGACTTTTTCGATTTTTTTGGAGAATTCATGAAACAAAAGGCTCCCCAATTCCGGCGCAGCGTTCTAGCGCGCTCGGTTCTCCTGGTTTGCAGCGCGAGCGCTGCGGTGTTGGCTGTGCAACCTGTGTTTGCGCAAGAAACATCGCTGCAAAGGGTTGAAATTACCGGTTCGGCTATCCGAAGAATTGATGCGGAAACCGCAGTTCCCGTGACTGTGTTGAAGATGGAAGACCTAAAGAAAGAAGGCGTTACGACCGTTGAGCAGGTTATGAGCCTACTCAGCTCATCCCAAATGCAGACCGTAACCAGTCAGGTAGTCGGCGCGGGTACAGGCGGAGCAGCTTTCGCCAATCTGCGCGGGATCGGGGCCAACAAGACCTTGGTGCTCTTGAACGGACGCCGCATCGCCAACAATGCGCTCGACAGCTCGGCACCCGACTTGAACATGATTCCGTTTGCTGCCATCGCACGCGTTGAAGTGCTGCGCGACGGGGCTTCTTCGCTCTACGGGACAGACGCCATCGGTGGTGTGATCAACTTCATCACGCGCAAAGACTTCACAGGCGGCACGGTCACGGTTGGCGCAGATGCACCGGCCACTCCCGGCGGCCAAAGTGCAGCGTTCAATCTGGCTTTTGGTTATGGGGATTTGGACAAGGACGGATACAACGTCTTTGGAGTTTTCGATTCACAAAAGCAAGCCGCTCTCAAGGGCACGCAGCGCCCCTTTAACGCTCGATACCCTGGTGGCATTTCGCCCACACCAAGCCCTGCCAACTACTACCAAGGCGGTGCCAGCGGCAACCCGACAGCCCCCACTTGCGCGGCTGGAACCTTCACCATTCCCGATGGGGCAACTGGCTGCTACATGAGCACCTCCAACTTTGTGGACTACACGCCGCTGGAAGAGCGCTCTTCGGCCTTGGTCAAGGGTGTGTTCAAAATCAACAGCGACACTCAGGCCGGCTTGGAGTTCTTCGCCAGCAGCAGCTTGGTGCACGCACAGATTGCACCGGTGCCTTACGGCGGCCTGTAC
>JBAXOC010000374.1:0-1766 GCA_037133455.1 Comamonadaceae bacterium
ACGATATATTTACCCTTTGCTGGACTTCCAGGAAGTCCAGCAAAGGGTAAATATATCGTTAGCAGAAATAGACGCATTTGAAGTCGCACTGGCAATCGTTTGTCTATCCTTCTCACTGATTGGCCCCGATTCAATGGCTGTGGTATCTGGCGGGGGGTTAAGTCCCCAACACAAAACAGTGTGCAATGGAGGGTGCTTGTCTTTTAAATGGATAAAGGCGTGGGCTGCTTCATAGGCATGCTCCACTTTTCCTATACGGGTGAACGTAATGACTGCACTCGCTTCGGTGATTTTTAGCACGTGGTTCAACTCGTGCTCACGGTACTGGACGGGTACGGGTGAGAGAATGATTCCGAGTCTGGCGCAGGCCAAAAAAACCGCGATTTGCTCTACGCAGTTTGGGAGTTGAACGACCACAATGTCATCGCGTTTGATGCCACTTTTAAGTAATGACAACGCTACTTTGTCTGTGTGCTCGGCCAGGGTCTTCCAACTCCAGCGTTGTGGTTCCCCGTGAGCAAAACTTAAGCGATTGGGTGCATCAACAACTGCTTCTTGATCAGGAAATTGATGCAAGCTTTCTAGGAAATAGTCCCACAAAGTTTTCTCCCCCCACCAGCCTTTGGCGGTGTAACTATCGATATGTTCTTGTAAAGCGTAAATCATGGTCTCACCCTAAAATTATCCAAATATTTCCGTCATCCATTTGTTTACAGCGCCCTCTGTGGCCTTGTTTTTTAAATAGATGCACATAACTTGTCCTTCTGTTGCCGCAACTTTAGAACGCTGCACGCTTGCGTGCCTTCCCGCATATTGAATCCCAGACCAACCATGTTCTTGTGTTTTGACCCAGCCTTTGAGGCGTATCACGCAGGGCGGGATGCCATTGAGTTGAGACCGCAACACTTGCGTATTGAAAATACGCGTTGTCAAGTGGCTTTGGCTTTGAAAAACCTGCGAGTGCCCTTGGAATTGGACCGCATGCTGTTCATGAAAATGAATTGTTTTCGTATCTAAATGCCTGGCTTGGGATTCATCGTGGTGATTAGATTCACTCGGGCCCCAGTTGGCTTCTAACAGTTGTAGCTCTAATTTCCCCCATTGCGATGTGATGCAAGAAACGTCGCCAAGCGTCTCGCGCAACCAGATTTGGCAGTCTTTGATTTCATCGACTGTGCATAAATCCGTTTTGTTCAGTACCAGCAGATCTGCGCTTTTCAATTGGCGCAACAAGGTATCTTTGAGCAGTGGATCGCTGGCCTGCATGCGAATGGTGCTGGCATCAACCAAGACCAAGACGTTGTGAAGCTGCAAGCGCTTGTCGGCCAGTGCGATCTGCGCAATGGGCCAGGGGTCAGAGACGCCACTGGCTTCCACCACGATTGCATCAAAAGGCTCAGGGTCGACAAGAACCTTTAGCAGAGCGTTGCTTAAATCCCCACCGATTTCGCAACAAACACATCCATTGCTGAGCGCAATCGTGTTGCTGTTACTTTGGCGTAAAAGCTCCGCATCAATGTTGATAGCTCCGAAGTCATTGACCAGCACCGCGATGCGCTTGCCTTGGGCTTGCTGTAGCCAATGCACTAGTAAACTGGTTTTTCCAGCGCCCAGAAATCCACCAATGACCGTCAGGGAAATTCTTTGTATAGGCTGGGTGTTTGTCATTCTTAGAGTGGGGGCGGCAGCAGGGTTTTACTCAAGCCACTTGCGCTGGAAAAATCTGGCCGCCCAGCACCGTACCCCAGACCCGGGCGTCTTTGAGC
>JBAXOC010000375.1:0-1766 GCA_037133455.1 Comamonadaceae bacterium
CCACTTGAGCGCCTTGTTTGCGGCGCTGCTGTTGGATCACTATCTCTTGTAAGGTTGGTATGGCGTTTTATAAATCTTCTGCTTCTGCGCTAATGAAGGTGGCCTTTGCCGCTTGTGCAATGAGCGCGGCGCTCTTGTCTGGATGTTCAGAGCAAAAGCCTGCGTTTGCCTCCGTAGACGTCACTGGCGCCGATTACGCCAAAAACTTCGAACTCACGGATCACAATGGCCAAGTGCGCCACCTCACTGATTTTGCAGGCAAAGTGGTTGTGATTTTCTTTGGCTATACCCAGTGCCCAGATGTGTGTCCCACGTCGATGGCAGAGTTAGCTGAAGTGAAAACGCTGTTGGGTAAAGATGGCGAGCGCGTCCAAGGTTTGTTTGTCACGGTAGACCCCGAGCGCGATACGCCCGAGTTACTCAAAGCATACATGGCCAACTTTGATCCGAGTTTTTTAGCGCTGAGAGCATCGCCAGAGCAGTTGGCAGTATTGGCGAAAGACTACAAGGCATATTACAAAAAAGTACCCGGCAGTACGGCCACCAGCTACACCATGGACCACTCAGCGGGCAGCTATGTATATGACACCAAAGGTCAGTTGCGCCTCTTTACCCGCTACGGCAGTGGTGCTAAAGTGTTAGCCGCAGATATTGCTTTGCTGTTCAGCTGATTAAAGAGAAAACTGCTTTAAGCATAGGCGGCCAAAGCAGTTCGCATTTTTTTCATCGCCGCAACTTCAATCTGACGAATCCGCTCGGCGCTCACGCCGTATTCGTCTGCCAAATCATGCAGCGTCATGCCACCTGAGTTGTCGTCGTTGACCTTGAGCCAACGCTCTTCAACGATGCGCCGGCTGCGTGGGTCAAGCGCCTCTAAAGCGGCAGCAATACCGTCACTGGCAAGAACGTCACGGCGGTGCGCCTCAATCATAGCCAAAGGCTCATGGTTGCTATCGGTAAGGTAAGCGATTGGCCCGAAGGTATCTTCGCCATCATCGGAGGCCATCGGGTCTAAAAGAACGTCGCCGCCAGAGAGGCGGGTTTCCATCTCCAACACTTCCTCGGGTTTGACGTTGAGCTCCCGCGCCATGGTCTGAACCTGCGTTGGGCTCAAAGTTTCGCGGTGCGTATCGCCATCAGCTGCAGCATCTTCGGATTTGAAGCGCTGCTTCATCGAGCGCAGGTTAAAAAACAATTTGCGCTGTGACTTGGTCGTAGCCATCTTCACCATGCGCCAGTTTTTCAAAATGTATTCGTGAATTTCAGCTTTGATCCAATGCAGCGCGTAGCTCACCAAGCGAACGCCTTGGTCCGGATCAAAGCGTTTAACCGCCTTCATCAGTCCAATATTTCCTTCTTGAATCAAGTCGCCATGGGGCAGTCCGTAGCCCAAGTATTGGCGCGACACCGAAACCACCAAACGCAAGTGGGAAAGCACAAGTTTCCCAGCGGCTTCCAAGTCGTTGTCGTTTTTAAACTGGCGCGCGAATAGCTGCTCTTCTTCCAGCGTAAGCATAGGCAGTCGATTCGCCGCAGAAATATAAGCATCTAAATTGCCAAGCGGCGGCACCAGCGCCCACGGGTTGGCAATGGCCAGGGTCGTATTTGTTTGAATGACAGAAGACATAAGAAACCTCCTTGAGTCCAATGGCTTCTATATTAGCACTCTTGTGGCGGGAGTGCTAATGAATTAAGTATTTACCCTTGGTTGGAGAGGCTTACACGCCCCAAACCACCTCTTTGCCCGCCTTGTGGCAGCGTTGAAG
>JBAXOC010000376.1:0-1744 GCA_037133455.1 Comamonadaceae bacterium
AATATGGGGTTAACGCGCATAGCCGTCCATTTGGTCCTGCAAAGTCTACTAGTATACGTGTAAACCCATATACCTTCCAGAAACCAGCGCCAAGGGGATAATTCATCCCCGATGACCGCCCCAGCCCAAGAATCCCTCATTGAATACCCCTGCCAATTCCCAATCAAGGTAATGGGCTTGCGGGTGGACGGCTTTGTCCATGCGGTGACCTATATGGCAGAACAGTTTGACCCTACTTTTGATGCGAGCACCATCGAATTACGTGAAAGCAAGGGCGGTAAATATCTGGGCGTGACCATCACCGTAACTGCTACCAGCCGCGATCAACTCGATGCGCTCTACCAAACCTTGTCGACCCACCCGATGGTGAAAGTGGTCTTGTGATCGACATGCTAGGGCTGGTGCCCTACCAGCCGACTTACGCTGCGATGCAAGATTTCACTGCCCAACGCACAGCCGACACCCCCGACGCGCTTTGGATTTGTGAACATCCACCTGTTTTTACTTTGGGGCTCGCGAGCCGAGCGGAACACCTTTTGGCCACAGGGCATATCGAAGTCGTTGCCACCAACCGCGGAGGGCAAGTGACGTATCACGGGCCTGGTCAAGTGGTAGCCTACCCCTTGTTGGACCTGAAACGGCGCGGCTATTTCGTCAAAGAATATGTCTACCGCTTGGAAGAGGCCGTCATCCGCACTTTGCTCGCATTTGGTATCACGGGGCATCGCGTGGCGGGAGCGCCTGGTATTTACGTTCGACTAGACAATCCGCGAAGTCATGCCGTTTTGGAGCAACGGCCCAAAAAGGTCGAGGCTTTTGTTTCGCTAGAAGAGTCATCCATCAAAGGGCCACAAGCAAAGCCATCGCAAAGCACCACGCCTAACTTCACAGGCCTAGCCAAAATCGCCGCCCTCGGCATCAAAGTCAGCCGCCATTGCACCTACCACGGTGTCGCACTGAATGTGGCTATGGACCTATCCCCCTTCTCGCGCATCGACCCGTGTGGGTATCCGAGTCTGCAAACGGTGGATCTTTCTACAATCGGCATCTCGGTCAGTTGGCAAGAAGCCGCTGATGTTTTGGGCCAAAAGCTCGTAACCTATTTAAGCCCTTGACCCAAGGGACCTCATACATGTCTAGCCATACGCCCGAAGTTGTGCGCGAAGCGCAAACCGTTGACAACTACAACGCGTCCGCCAAACAAAAGGCGGCCGCCAAGCTGTCGCGTATTCCTGTCAAAGTGCAAGCGGGCGAGATTTTGAAAAAACCAGATTGGATCCGCGTCAAAGCCGGCTCTCCGAGCACGCGGTTTTACGAGATCAAAGATATCTTGCGCGCCAACAAGTTGGTAACGGTTTGCGAAGAAGCCAGTTGCCCCAATATCGGCGAATGTTTTGGCAAAGGCACGGCCACCTTCATGATCATGGGAGACAAATGCACGCGCCGCTGCCCGTTTTGTGATGTCGGCCACGGTCGTCCTGACCCACTTGACGTGAACGAACCTGAGAACCTAGCCAAAACCATCGCCGCTTTGAAACTGAACTACGTGGTCATCACCAGCGTCGACCGCGACGACTTACGCGACGGCGGCAGCCAACACTTTGTCGACTGCATTCGCCGCACGCGCGAACTCTCCCCCAACACACAAATCGAAATCTTGGTGCCCGACTTCCGTGGCCGCGATGACCGCGCCTTAGAAATTCTGAAGGCCGCACCGCCCGACGTCATGAACCACAACATGGAA
>JBAXOC010000377.1:0-1741 GCA_037133455.1 Comamonadaceae bacterium
GCCAAAAGCGCACCCATGTCCAAGGAATACACCACCGCTTGGGCCAGAACTTCGGGAACGCTGTTTTGCGAAATTCGCCAGGCCAAGCCCTCGGCAATCGCTGTCTTGCCCACTCCAGCTTCGCCCACTAGCAAGGGATTGTTCTTGCGCCGGCGGCAGAGAATTTGGATCACACGCTCTACTTCGTGCTCCCGCCCAATCAGCGGGTCGATCTTTCCATCCTTGGCAAGCTGATTTAAATTTTGCGTGTACAGCTCTAAAGGTGACGCTTTTTCGTTCTTTTCGCTGCCTGTATCTTCCGCTTCCGGTGTCCCTTCGGAACCTTTATTGGTTTCTGGTGGCTCGTTCTTTTTAATGCCGTGGGCAATGAAGTTCACCACATCCAAACGGGTTACCCCTTGTTGGTGTAAATAGTAAACCGCATGGGAGTCTTTTTCACCAAAGATAGCGACCAGCACGTTGCTGCCCATCACCTCTTTTTTTCCGCTGCCAGTGGATTGCACATGCATGATGGCACGCTGAATAACGCGCTGAAAGCCCAAAGTGGGTTGCGTGTCCACATCATCCAATCCTGCTACTTGCGGGGTGTTGTCTTTAATGAAGTTGGTCAGTGATTTGCGCAGGTCATCCACATTGGCAGAACACGCCCGCAAAACTTCGGCCGCGCTAGGGTTATCTAGCAAAGCCAAGAGCAAATGCTCAACCGTAATAAATTCGTGGCGTTGTTGACGCGCCTCGACAAAAGCCATATGCAGACTTACTTCTAATTCTTGGGCGATCATGACGCTTCCTTATTCCCGTTCATTTTTGAAACTCTACCCCGCTTAAATAAGCGGTGGTGCTTACCAACCACTGTCTCTCAATAGCCTTATAAATCGATAGGCTCGCTCACACACTGCAAGGGATGGCCCGACTTTTGTGCCGCTTCCATCACCTGATCGACCTTGGTCGCCGCGACATCCCGAGAATACACGCCGCACACCCCTCTTCCATCCAAATGGATTTTCAGCATGATCTGCGTCGCCGTCTCTAAATCCTTGGCAAAAAACTCCTGAATCACCATCACTACGAACTCCATGGGCGTGAAATCATCATTCAGCATCAGTACCTGGAACATCTGGGGCGGCTGAACCCGCTGGGGAAGCCGCTCCAAAACCACAGCACCACCATCGTCTTGTTTAGGGGTGACTTGGGGTGCTGTGCGCGGTTTAGAAGGAATTTTGGTTGCCATGAAGTTATTTTATAGACCGCACCATCGTAATGCAGCCCGTGGGGTAATTGGTGACATTGGGCTCAATTTCAAGCGCCCAAAGAAAAACCGCCAGAGCGAATCAACGCGTCCAGCGGTTTTTGGTCTCGGCAATCGGGCTCAATACCACCCGATTACAGCCAATTTACATGTGGTCAATCATCACTTGACCAAATCCAGAGCAACTCACCTGGGTCGCGCCGTCCATCAAGCGGGCAAAGTCGTACGTTACTTTTTTGCTGTGGATGGATTTTTTCATTGAGCTGATGATCAAATCAGCGGCCTCAACCCAGCCCATATGGCGCAGCATCATTTCTGCCGACAAAATTTCAGAACCGGGGTTCACGTAATCTTTACCGGCGTATTTAGGGGCGGTTCCATGGGTCGCCTCAAACATCGCGATGGTGTCGCTCAGGTTAGCGCCAGGCGCAATACCAATACCGCCGACTTGGGCCGCCAAAGCGTCTGATACGTAATCACCGTTCAAATTCA
>JBAXOC010000378.1:0-1738 GCA_037133455.1 Comamonadaceae bacterium
AATGAACGCTGCTTACTCCATGGGCGCAAGCTACACTCAGGTTATTCGCCACGTTGTTCTACCGGCTTCTATGCCTGAGATCTTGGTGGGTATGCGTGTCGCCGTTGGTTTTGGCTGGAGCACCTTGGTGGCAGCTGAAATGGTGGCAGCTAATGTGGGCTTAGGTCAAATGGTCTTAAACGCCTCTAACTTTTTACGCACCGACATCGTTGTGATGGGAATTATTGTGATCGGCGTTGTTGCTTACATGTTTGACTTGCTCATGCGTTGGGTCGAGCAAAAAGTAGTCCCCTGGAAAGGCAAGTCCTAACCAAGTAGGGTTTGAAATCCCTTGGTGTTGCGCTTAAGCCAACAGCTGCAGTTTGCGCCGGGGCGTGCCCCGTGCGCGGGCTAGCGCATCCATCGCCAAGCCCAAGGCTTTGATGCCTTCCGGAATTTGCTCTGCAGCAATCGAGGACAAACGCAATCGAAAGTACGGGCAGGGGTAGGGCGGATTCATAAAAAAGGCTTCGCCTGCTTCAATCAAAACCCCATGCTCACGCGCAATCAATGCCAGCTCCGCAGAGTCCACCCAGTCAGGCCCACGCACCCACACCGAAGCGCCGCCTGAAGGCAGGGTAAATTCAAAATCGGGCAAGTACTTGGCTAAAGCCCGCGCCACCAAGGCCATGCGCTCTTGCATGGCGTGATTCACACGTCGGGCGTGGGCGTCGTGGTGGCCTAAGGAAAGGAACAACGCAAATGTATGCTGTAAAAAAGCGCTGGGGTGGCGCACCATCGCGTGGCGCAACTCCCTCAGTTCTGCAATCAGGGCGCGAGGCGCCACGATGTAGCCTAGACGCAAGGTGGGCGAGAGGCTTTTAGAGACTGAGCCCACATAAATCACCCGCCCCACTTTGTCCAAGCTCTTAAGCGCCGGCATCGGGTCGCCTTCGTAGAGGTTTTCTGCTTCGTAGTCATCTTCAATCACCACAAAATTTTGGGCCTCGGCTTTTTTAAGCAACAGTTTGCGCCGCTCTAAGCTCAGCGTGCTGGTCGTTGGGCTTTGGTGCGACGGCGTCACAAAAACATAGTCCACTGCTGGCATTCGCTCCACCACCAAACCTTGTTCGTCCACCGCCACCGGAACACAGCGCGGATGGCGCAATGCAAAACTGTTACGGGCGTGCGGATGGCCTGGCTCTTCTAAGCCCACGCGCTGCGTCTCATCAAACAAGGCTTCGGCCAACAAATAGTAAGCATGCTGAGCGCCCACCGTGATGAGAATTTCTTCAGGCAAGGCAAAGACTCCGCGCTTGGGCAGCAAGCGCAAACGTATTTGTTCTATCAACTCAGGAACGTCGCTGAGTTCAAAGTCAGGCGTCCAATGCGGCAAGTGCGACCGCGCCAAACTGTGGACGCAACATTCCCGAAACGCTTCCGAGGGAAACAACTGCGGGTCGTAGGTTCCATACACAAATGGATAAGCGTATTTGCGCCACTGGTCTGGCTTAGCCAACGTGCGTTGGTCAACTAAGGAGCGCAGCACCCGGGTGGACCAATCAGGCGGCGCTTTGGATGCATCGGCTTGCGCTTGGGGCGGCTCGGTTTCGCGCCCGGTATCTCTGGCGTGCGGCGCATGGGTGTTTTGTGTCACAAATACACCGCTGCGGGGTCGAGACTCAATAAAACCGTCGTCCATCAACTGCGCATACGCCGCTGTCACGGTATTGCGGCTTAAACCTAAGACTTTGGCCAA
>JBAXOC010000379.1:0-1724 GCA_037133455.1 Comamonadaceae bacterium
GCGTGGCCAGTACCAAAGCGCGAGGCGCGGTCGCATCGTTCACGCTCCAACGCAACACCTTGATCGCCAACCAACCCATACCGGCAAAAATCAAGACGGCCCCCGCAAAGCCGCCCACAGCAATCAGACCTAAAGTCAAGTCGCTGCTCACGGCCAGTAACAAGGCAGCAAATCCAGCGACGCCAATCGAAAGAACACCGAGTGATGCGGGACGTAAGTTACCAACGTCGCGGCGGATCACCCGCAAAGGAGGCACTTGGGCCAATTGCAAAATGGGTGGCAACCCAAATGCCACCAACAAAGTCAAGCCCATTCCTAAGCCTAAAAATACGGGCACCACACTCGCTGGCGGCAAGCTTGCATCGACAAGACCCACCAGTAACGCCACGAAAAGGTAATGCACACCAAAACCGATGGCAACGCCTAAGCCGCTGGCAAATAACCCAACCAGGGCAAACTCCCAGCAATAGCTTGCGGCAATCGTGCGCTGGCTTAAGCCCAGGACACGCAACATGGCGCAGTCATCCAAATGGTTGGCGGCAAAAGAACGCGCTGCCAGAGCGACTGCTACCGCGCTAAGCAAGGCAGCTAACAAGGCCACCAAACTTAGGAATTTGCTTGCGCGGTCTAGGGTCTGCCCCATCTCTGGGCGACCGGTCTGCACTGACTCGATACGCACACCGCGGATTGGGGGATCGCCCTTGATTTGAAGGTCTGCCCATTTCACAAAGGCTTTAACCTGCGCTTCATCACCTGCCACAGCCATTCGGTAGCTAATGCGGCTTGCAGGTTGAACCAAACCGGTTGCCGCTAAGTCAGCACTGTTGACCATGACACGGGGTGAAAAATTCATAAATCCTGTGCCACGGTCAGGTTCATTGGCAATCGACGCGGCAATGGTGAAGCGGCTGTTTCCCAGCAAGAGCGCATCTCCCACCGCGAGCCCCAACGCATCCATCAACTGCGGTTCTACCCACACTTGCCCGCGTTCAGGAATCGTCTTGGCCACTTTTTCAATTGCACTGGTTTGAGACTTGATTCTTAGCGATCCCCGCAAGGGGTAGCCTGGCTCAACGGCCTTTAAGGCCACCAGCTTGGCTGACCCGCCTTGCATATCGCTTGCTCTTGCCATGGTTGGGAACGTTAAGGTATGCACTGCCTTTAGGCCTTGGCGTCTCGCCTGCTGGGTAAACAACGCAGGCGTAGGGTTATCGGTCGCAACCACCGCATCTCCACCTAAGAGTTGCCGAGCATCGCGTTGCAAGCCGCCTTGCAAACGGTCAGCAAAGAATCCCACCGCCGTCAAAGCGGCTACCGCCAAAGTCACTGCCAACACCAAAAGTCGCAATTCGCCGGAGCGAACATCACGCCACAAAGTACGCCATCCAAGACGCCAAAAAGATTGCTTCATTCCCTGACCTTAACGCAAAAGTAAAATACCTTGAATGCCCCTTCACATCCTGTGAAATCAGGCATTACACAACCCCCAACTCTGATCTCCAAAAATGACTGAACTGTTAAAAAAATTGCAATGGCGCTATGCCACCAAAAAAATGGACTCCGCCAAAGTGGTTTCCGAAGAAAAAGTTGACCGCATTGTCGAAGCAGCCCGCCTTGCGGCTACCTCCAGCGGACTTCAGCCCTATGAAATTATCGTCGTGAAGAGCCAAGCGGTTCGCGAACAAATGAAGCCCAAAGCCTTCGGACAATCGCAAATCACCGAT
>JBAXOC010000380.1:0-1723 GCA_037133455.1 Comamonadaceae bacterium
GACCACGGTCAGTTACTGCCTTGGCGCTTTATCTTGGTTGCTGAGACCGCCCGAGCCCGCCTCGCTGAGGCTTTTGGAGCCGCACTGTTAGCGCGTGATCCCCTCGCCTCGCCTGCGCAGGTGTCACAAGCCCAAGAAAAAGCCTTTAGAGCGCCCTGCTTGTTGTTGGTTGTGGTCGACGAATCCAAAGGTGACCCCGCGATTGACCTGTCGGAACGCATCATTTCAACCGGGTGTGCCATACAAAACATGCTTCTTATGGCCCATGCCTATGGATTTGGCTCAGGCCTTACTAGCGGCAAAGCGCTTAAATCAAAACTGCTGCGCCAATTGTTTTCTCTTCAAACCGCCGAACACGCGCTTTGCTTTATCAGCTTAGGCAGCGTACAAAACCAAAGGCCGATTCGGGTTCGGCCCAAGGTAACGGATTACCTCACTGTTCTGCAATAAAGGTAGGATCAGACCATGCTAAAAAAATTACTTCTATTCGCTGGGCTTTTGACGGCCATGGCGAGCTGGGCCAGCGATGCCCCGCCCACTATTTCTGCGCAGCAACTGCCCCCGCCCTTGATGGCGCTGTATGCCAAAGAGAAGCCAGATTTGGGTCGGTACGGACACTGCTCCGCCGCCTTTGACAGCCGAACCGACGGCATGAAAATGGCAATCAGCTGCTCTATTTACGTGCGACTCTCCGCACAAGGTGAACGCCTGTCTTTAAAACTCTGCGGTGAACGTGCGGAGTTGCTCAAAATCAAATCGCCTTGCATGCTCATTGTTGATCCTTGATCCTTTGCCCTTGAAGCTTCTTTCTTAATCCAGTGACGCAGAAGGGTAAAGTCAAGGGCAGCATAATTGGGGCATGTCTAATGAAGCCTTTTCTCCTGCCTTAGCCCATCGCCCACACGGCGTTGCCCGACTAGATCACTTAGGTGTTATCAAAATCACCGGTGAAGACAATGCCAAATTTCTTCAAGGCCAGCTCACCCAAGACTTTGCGCTGTTGGGCTTGAACGAGGCCCGATTGGCTGCTTTTTGTAACGCCAAGGGCCGTATGCAAGCCAGTTTCATTGGTTTTAAATACTCCCATGGCGACCACACGGATATTCTGCTGATTTGTAGCAAAGACCTGTTGGCCGCTACGATGAAACGGCTGTCGATGTTTGTGATGCGAGCCAAAGCCGTTTTGACAGATGCCAGCGCCGACTTTGCGGTTTATGGATTGCTTGGAAACCCCAATTCAAATTCTGCACCACAGGCTTTGTCTTCATGGTCCAAAACAGATGTGGGAAATGTGAGTGTTGTTGTGCTTTATCCCGCCGAAGGCGTAGCGCGTCAAATGTGGGTTGGGCCCGCTACTGCGTTGCCCCCGCAAGGCGATGCCATCGACCTCGATGCCTGGTTGCTCAGTGAAGTTCAAAGCGGAGTCGCGACCCTGAGCACCCCGATTTTTGAAGCCTTAGTTCCGCAAATGCTCAATTTTGAGTCTGTGGGGGGCGTTAATTTCAAAAAAGGGTGCTACCCCGGTCAAGAAGTTGTGGCCCGCAGCCAGTTCCGTGGCACCTTAAAAAGACGCGCTTTCATTCTCTCTTGTAACCAAGCCATGGCATCTGGGGATTTGATTTACTCCAGTCTAGACAAAGAGCAAGAATGTGGGCTGATTGTTCAAGCGGCCAAGGATGCGAGCGGGCTCTGGTGGGCTATCGGATCCATGCAAATTCAAGCA
>JBAXOC010000381.1:0-1720 GCA_037133455.1 Comamonadaceae bacterium
TCGGTGTCACGCTGCAAACGGTTCGCCGCGATGTGCAGCGCTTGGCGGATGAAGGGCTTCTTACGCGATTCCATGGTGGGGTCCGCGTCCCCAGTTCGACGGTCGAAAACATTGCTTACCGACAACGCGAGATCTTGAACGCGGTTGGCAAAGCGCGGATAGCAAAAGCGGTTGCGGCGGCTGTTCCCAACGGCTGCTCTTTGATACTCAACATTGGAACGACCACCGAGGCCATCGCGCGGGAACTGTTGCAGCACACCGGCTTACGGGTGATTACGAATAATTTGAATGTGGCTGCAACTTTGAGCGCCAACCCTCATGCCGAGGTAATTGTGGTCGGCGGCGTAGTGCGCGGGCGCGATCAAGGCATTGTGGGAGAGGCCGCCGTTGACTTTATTCGCCAGTTCAAGGTGGATATTGGACTGATCGGGATTTCTGCGATTGAGGCCGATGGCTCACTGCGCGATTTTGACTATAGAGAAGTCAAAGTGTCGCAAACGATTATTTCGCATGCCCGCGAAGTCTGGGTGGCCGCCGACAGCAGCAAGTTCAAACGCCCCGCCATGGTCGAAGTGGCACAGCTCTCTCAAATTGACCGCTTATTTTCCGACGCCCTTCCGCCCGAGCCCTTTATGGATTTGCTCGATGAGGCACAAGTACGGTTTGAGTTAGCCTCGCCTTAGGCGTATTCTTCACACTCTTACAGTTGTTTTTTTGCCATGACTTATTTACTTGCTCTTGACCAAGGGACTTCTAGCTCGCGCAGCATCGTGTTCGACGCACAAGGCGTCATCGTTGCCATTGCTCAACGCGAGATTACGCAGATTTATCCGCTGCCGGGCTGGGTAGAACACGATCCGCTTGAAATTTGGAATACCCAACTCGCCACCGCCCGTGAGGTGTTAGTCAAGGCGGGCATTACGGCGCAGCAAGTTCACGCCGTTGGTATCACCAACCAACGCGAAACCACGGTGGTGTGGGACCGCGCTACCGGACAACCTATTTACAACGCGATTGTTTGGCAAGACCGCCGTGCCGAACCCAGTTGTGTTGCCCTGCGCGAACAAGGCCTCGCGCCCACCATCCGCCAAAAAACCGGGCTCTTGGTGGACGCATACTTTTCAGGAACCAAACTGCAGTGGATATTGGATAACGTAGCCGGCGCACGCGCCAAAGCAGAACGAGGCGAACTCGCGTTTGGCACGGTGGACAGCTGGCTTTTATGGCAACTTACCGGTGGAGCGGTTCACGCCACAGATGTGAGTAACGCCGCGCGAACCATGCTTTTTAACGTTCACACCAATCAATGGGACCCCGAACTCCTTGAAGCACTCCACATTCCAAGCGCCCTCATGCCAACCGTGAAGCCCTCGGCCGCTGCGTTCGGAGAAGTGCGGCCTGACCTATTGGGTCACGCCATCGGCATTGGCGGAATGGCCGGAGACCAACAAAGCGCGCTGTTTGGGCAAGCGTGTTTTAGCGCTGGCATGGCAAAAAATACCTATGGCACTGGCTGCTTTATGTTGATGCACACCGGCAGCGCTTTTCAAACCTCTACCAACGGATTGATCACCACCAGCGCCGCCCAAGCCAGCACCCATCCCGAGTTCGCTTTGGAAGGCAGCGTGTTTGTCGGCGGCGCGGTGGTGCAGTGGTTGCGCGATGGGCTGGGGGCGATTCGCAGCAGCACTGAAGTTCAAGCCTTGGCGGAGTCGGTACC
>JBAXOC010000382.1:0-1718 GCA_037133455.1 Comamonadaceae bacterium
GCTGACAAAGTAATAAAAACCAAATGCGGCATGCCAGGGACCAAGCCCAAGATCGCCATGATGCAAGAGGTAACAAACAAAGCCGAGGGGTTGCCCAATTGGGTTCCGGCCTGCTCGGTCATCGACTCGGTAGTTGTTACGCGCGTGACCACAATCGCAGTGGCCAAGGAGAGTAACAAGGAAGGAATTTGGGCCACCAAACCGTCGCCAATTGTCAATAAAGAGTAAATACGGCCGGCTTCACTGAGGGACAAGCCATGTTGGCCAATACCAACGGCCAAGCCACCGAACAAATTGATAATCAAAATCAGCAAGCCCGCCATCGCGTCGCCGCTGACAAATTTAGATGCACCGTCCATGGAGCCGAAGAAGTCAGACTCTTGGGACAGTTCTGCACGGCGCTTACGCGC
Source organism: Comamonadaceae bacterium (assembly GCA_037133455.1). Classification (GTDB taxonomy): domain Bacteria; phylum Pseudomonadota; class Gammaproteobacteria; order Burkholderiales; family Burkholderiaceae_C; genus Allorhodoferax. The sequence continues at coordinate 411 of JBAXOC010000382.1, forward strand.
AGTGTCTTGGTCAATCACACCCGCATTCAAATCGGCATCAATCGCCATTTGCTTACCGGGCATCGCATCCAAGGTGAATCGGGCGTTGACCTCAGAGACGCGTCCTGCGCCCTTGGTGACCACAAAGAAGTTCACGATCATCAAAATCGCAAAAATGATAAAGCCGACCACGTAGTTTCCGCCGATAACAAACTCGCCAAAGGCCGCAACCACTTTTCCAGCAGCTTCATGGCCCTCATGGCCGTCCACCAAAATCACCCGGGTTGACGCCACATTGAGCGCCAAGCGCAGCATGGTGGCAAACAACAAGACAGAGGGGAAGGAAGAGAACTCGAGGGGCTTACGCACCTTGATGGCGATCATAATAATCAGCACACTCGAGGCGATATTGAAGGTAAACAACACATCTAAGAGCATGGGGTGCAGCGGAATAACCAACATACCCATGATCAACAACACCAAAGCAGGAATGCTCAGGTCATTGAAGTTGAACTTGGTTAAGTTTTGTCGAATCGTCGACAGGGTCAGCGTGCTCATGGTCTGTTTTGTGCCAATGTCTTGGGTTTAAAGTGGGAAATCAAGGATTTGGACTTGCATAAAGAGGGTTGAAAGCAATCTCCATGCCACGCTTATCTGACAGTTGGGCTGAATTCGAAGGGTTTGGGCAAAGCGGCAAAACCTGTCCCGTCACGGTTCTTGCGTTGCATTGGGCATGGCCGCAACCCGTGGCTCTTTCTAGGATGCTTTATCCCATGGACGCGAATTTGAGTTTTTTAACGACCCCCACGGCTTCTCCCGCGGTAAATGGGGCTATGCCGGCTGCTGTTTCAGGTGATGCCCCGCCAGGAAGCAGCAGTTTTGCCGAGGTTTTGACTGGGGAAATGTTCAAAGCGCAACGGCAAGCGGTTGCCGCCCCGACACTCGATACCTTAGGTTTGCAGGTACTGCCTTTGGGTAGCAGCCTCAATATTATTACCAGCGATGCTCCCCTGCCCGATATGGCCAGCCTGGCCGTTTTTGCCCGATCGCAAGGTTTGGACGAGGCGGCGGTTCAGGCGCTTTTTGGCCTTCCCGCCACCAGCGAAACGGCGATCAAGCCCAGCGCAGTGAGCTTGGCCGACCTAGAGCAGCTTCTACTCCCTAAGCCGACGGGCGTTCCCGTTTCAGACCCCTTGGCCTTGGCCCAAGCCAGTGCCACGCTCGTGTCGCTACAAATAGGAACTCCAGTAGTCAGTTCAGTCACTTCAGTGGCTTCGCTGACTTCGGCCCCAGCTTCGTCTGGGACAACAGTTATCTCCGGGCTTTCTC
>JBAXOC010000383.1:0-1703 GCA_037133455.1 Comamonadaceae bacterium
GCCCCAGCGACTCCAATTTTGGCTGCGTTGGAGCGACGCAAGGTTGTCGGTGGTTTGACTGGTTCCAAGACGGCTTTTTTAACAGCCTCAGGCTTGGCAAGGCCTAACTTCAGACGCACAGGCTTTTCGCCCCACAGTTCTTCTAAATGGTAATACGCCCGAAAGCTAGGCTGCATCACGTGAACAACGGCCTGGCCACAGTCAATGATGATCCACTCACCGTTGCCTTCGCCTTCAACGCGTGGCTTGGGGAAACCTGCTTCACGCACCGCATCGCGAACACTTGCAGCCAAGGCCTTGGTTTGGCGATTAGAGGTACCCGAGGCAATGATGACCCGTTCAAACAAAGCGGATAAATTTTCAGTATCGAAGACTTGGATATCTTGTGCTTTGACATCCTCTAAGCCGTCCACAATGACGCGCTGAAGTTTTTGAATGTCTTTTTTTACAAGGGTTGAAGTAGTCATCTGGCCATTCGATAAAGTTGATGGTTGGCAATATAGCGCGCAACCGGCTCGCACACCAGCGAATCGATGCGGGTGTTGTGTTGTACGCAGGAGCGAATTTGGGTTGAACTCTGGGGCATGGCTGGCATTACTAAGCGTTTTATAGCAAAAAGCGCGTCATTTTCATTGCCAACCGTGCTGACAGCGTCCACTGAAAGTGAACGTGAAGCAACCGTAATTATAGCAAGCCCAGGGATTTCCTTGGCTCGGTGCCACCCTAACAGATGCATGGCTTGGTCTTGACCCACCAACAGGAAAAACTGGGCCACTGGAAATTGACTGCGCAAGTGCTCCAACGTATCCATCGTGTAACTCGGCCCAGCGCGCAGGGTTTCACAATCATTGATGACCGCACAAGCGATATCTGCAAAAGCCAGGCGACACATTTCTAGTCGGTGCGCTGGATCACTGAGGGTACGATCCTTGTGCCAAGCGCTGCCCGTGGGGATGATTTGCAAGGCGTCCAACTGCAGCTGCTCGATAGCCGCTTGGGCCAATGCCATATGCCCCAAATGCGGGGGGTCAAACGCGCCCCCAAAGACTCCGATGTTGAGAGCGTGACTCAAACCCAGTTCCTTGGCGGCAAGTACTTTTCAAGCAGATCCGCCTCTGGCGTTCCAGACGCAGGAACAGTTTGGTAGGACCACGTGGCATGGGGCGGCATGGACAACAAAATGGACTCCGTTCGCCCGCCCGATTGAAGGCCAAAGTGCGTCCCTCGGTCCCACACCAAGTTAAATTCAACATACCGACCGCGCCGGTACAGTTGAAACTCTCTTTCGCGAGCGCCATAGGTCGTATCCTTGCGCCGCTCGACAATGGGCATATAAGCGCTTAAGAACGCATCCCCCACAGACTGCAACATCGCAAAACTTCGGTCTTGGCCTAGCTCAGAAAAATCATCAAAAAATACTCCGCCAATGCCACGGGCTTCCAACCGGTGTTTAAGAAAAAAGTAGTCGTCACACCAGGTCTTAAAGCGCGGGTATTTGTCTGCGCCAAAAGGGTCTAACGCCACTTTGCAGGTTTGATGAAAGTGGGTTGCGTCCTCTTCAAATCCGTAAAAAGGCGTTAAGTCCATGCCGCCGCCGAACCAACAGACGTTTTGGCCCTCGGCGGTTTTTGCAGCAATCATGCGGACATTCATGTGTACCGTAGGCACATACGGGTTGCGAGGGTGAAAGACCAGAGAAACAC
>JBAXOC010000384.1:0-1703 GCA_037133455.1 Comamonadaceae bacterium
GTCAAGAAATGTCATGCCCGCATTGTAGGCAGAGCGCGCAAGGCCAAGGCTTTACTGAAACGGCGCTTTGGAGTACTTGGCGCAAACGCCTTTGATCATGTGCCGGCGCGTTCCATCACGAAAGGTCAGGGTTTGAACGAACGCGCCATCGTTTAGGTCGATCGTGAACTCTTCTTGGGTAATCATTTGCCCAAAGCGTTCAAACATCGCAGGCCGGCTCACAAAAGCCTTGCTGCCCTCCATGCGCATCGCACCTTTGCGCGATTCAGAAATCGAATACTCCCCTTGGTACCAACCCGATTTGGCATCAGGCTCTATGCCCGCGATCAGCATGTCGTTGTATACCTTGGGCTCCGAGTTAAGCGTGTCTTTGGGTGTGGAGATGGTGACTTCACAAATAAAGTCACCTCCTTTTTTACCTAAAGAGGCTCCCCTTGGATTTAACTCCGCATCACGCGAACCCACGGCCGAGCCAGAAATATGAATCCAGTTGAGTGCCACGGCTGCCCAACCTAAACCCACGACCACCACGACCGTCACCATAGCGCTAATCAAAATGGCATTGAGCGAAGATTGTTTTTTCATGGCGTTTTTAGTTGGTCACAATTTCTCGGCCGTTTTGAGGCTGAACTGGGCGTGCATTAAGTTTAAAGGGAAACTCTGCAACCTGTTCTTTGGCCACATTGACGGGGGTCTTCAAAATAAAGAAGCGAACGCCTTCAGTGCAAGGAGGTGTTGTCAAAGAACCTTCGTAGCTAAAGAAATCAAATTCTTTGGGTAGCAAATTACCAGGGTTAAATTTAACGCCTTCGACTTCAACTTCTGGCCCCTCCGCTTTGGGCATATTGGCCCACAAGGTTTTGATGCCTGGGTTTTCATTGCCCTCTTTGAGCAAGACGCCTAAGACGGCGAGTTTTCCCTCTGCGTTTTTATGAACAAAGTGAACCACCATCGCCAAAGGCTTACCGTCAATTTTTTCTTCGCTAGGGCGGTGAAAGTGAAACTGCAACAGGTCGTAAGCAATGCCGTCAATGCGAAGTTTGCTGCCCGGGTTGATGTTCACTTGGATCGTATGGCCATTGTTAAGCATGCGCAAAGCGCCTTCTTTGTAATCCGCGGTAACAACCATGCGGCCTTTAACAAACGGCCCACGAATATCCAGGGGGGACTGTGACTTGCCCTTGGCGCAAGTGGGAAACTCTTTGCCCCATTTATCAGGGCCCATTTCACCCTCATAGCCCCAATGGGGAGCGGCGTGAGCACTATCTTTTTTGCCGTCGGCTTTGGCGTGCTTGTCATCGGCCTTGCCGTGGCCATCGGATTTAGCGTCTTTGCCTGCAGACTTCTCACCTTTGTCATCCTTGGCGTCCTTAGGCAAGCACTCCGACATGATGGTGACTTTTTCACCTGCAGCAGCTAAGCCAATTTGGGCGGCACAAATCGTATTTTTGCGGTTACCAAAATCAGAAATCTGTAATGCTTTGCGGAACGACTCAAGAGTTGCCGGGTCATTGGCGCCTTTGGTCAACATGCGCAGGGCGCCTAAGCCGACCTGGCGTTCTGCCGATAAGGTCTTTTCTTTTTTGTAGGCTGCTTCTAAGTCTGAGAGCGTGGTGCCGTTGGCTAAAGCGGCTTTCACTGCTTCTAACTGCTGAACTTTGCTCTCTAGCGGCGCCATCTCTTCGCGCAAAGCCGCCATCTCT
>JBAXOC010000385.1:0-1697 GCA_037133455.1 Comamonadaceae bacterium
GAAGCCACCAAGGCGCCGTCGTCGTTCTTTCATTGATGGGGAAATGTCGGCTTTTGTGGTCTTGTCCTGGCTCAAACGCTTGAGCTGATATTTCACTCGCGCCATCGTAGCAAGGGGCGCCATTGTTTTATTTTTCCAAGCGATGGACGTCAACTCCGGAGCTACATCCTGGCCTGATCGCCCTATGTCCGCTACGCTCCTCGCTTTCGGAACAGAAAACTTATTGGCTGATTTGCGCCCACACCTGGGCACAGCCCGGGCGTGCCACTTTCGCCCATTGCGTAAATCGCTCCAAGTGGCGGTCGTCTTCCAGAACCACGCCCCCCAGTCCCGTCATGGCACGCCGGTCCACCATCACATTACCCGTCAACATCAACCCAGCACCGCCGTCAGCCCAAGCCCGGTAAAGACGCAACAACGCATCCGAAGGCGCGTGGTTGGCATCGCACATGTTTTCTTCCATGGCCGCTTTGACGATGCGATTGGGAATGCTGGTGCCGTTGGGAAGCGTAAGAGGAGAGAAAAGAGTCATAACGGGGGTAACCCATGAAGTGAAGTCTGTCCAATGCCCCGATTACTGCGCCGAGGCAAGATACAGCCAAATTTCGTTTCGCCGCATGAACCAAGGGGTAAAAGGTGCGTTGTAGCGAGAATATACGGGCTCACCCTTGGGCTGCAGACCATTGGCCGCCAGCGTCGCTCTGAGCTGCTGCAAATGGTCGAGGTAGTTGGCATCTGACCAAAAACCTGAATAACGAATCACCGCCAAGCGGCTAGGCGCGATATTGCGCAGAACGACCCGAGGGTCAACAGGCTCAGGGGCATTTTCGCTTGACACCCCCTTTGGGAGTACAAATTGCACAAGGAATCCACCTGGGGCTGCCGACTGAGTGACCGGCGCCGTCATCTCCAGCTTGACCGGTGTCGGCGATTGTGTAACGGGCGCGGTCATCGCCAACTTGCGCTCGCCCTTGTTCTTGCCAAAGATGTAGCCCGCCAGTATCGGAAAAGCCGAATTGCCCGCCGCCTCTGCTGGTCCGGGGACCACAACTTCAGCGACGCTGTAGGCAGCGTACTCACGCACCTCAACATTGCCGATGGTTTGGACGATCTTGAAGTCTGGCTCTTCAGTGGCGTGACTGCTCATTGGAAAGGAGAGAAGCAAGAAGCAAGTCAGCATCGCGCGCCTGGCCAAATTCACGATTGGATTCAGACGGCCTACGTTGAAATAGGGGCGGTGTCGAAACTGCAACATGATCAATGCTTCGGGGAGTAAAGATTCCCCAGTATGACACCTTCCCCGCCAACAGTCCCTAAGCCAGCACACGCTAATTTTGAAGGCGTGGCTCTCACCGTGGTGGAAGATCAGCAAGATGCAACGGACTTTTTTTTGAAGCTTGGAAATCCTCGTAGTGGGCGTGATGCCATGATCGCGGCCACAGTAGTGATCGAGCATGGTTTTAGGGTGGTCACGCGCAATGTGTCCGACTTTGCCAATGCAGGCGCCACTTTTCTCAACCCTTGGGATACGTGAGCATGGGTGAGCAATTGCAAAAGGGTTCCTTTGATTCAACACAACAGAGTGTCAGCGTTTAAAGCGTACAGTCTGAACACTCCAGCGCCCTTGCGCTGACACGACTGCTCTTTTGCTCCCTCCCGTTCCCCCATCGCGATGGGGGAACGGGAGGGAGCAAAAG
>JBAXOC010000386.1:0-1683 GCA_037133455.1 Comamonadaceae bacterium
GGCTTATTCCATTCGAGTAATTTTGGAGGGTTTAAAGCCCAGGTCGGCCGCTTTACCTTTACGGGCTCGCGCGGCGCGGGCGTTGTTCAGGCTGCGGATTTCTAGGGTTTCATCACGGACTTTGCCGCCGCGGCCCACGCCTTCAATGCGTACGCTGCGAGTGTAGGCCGCCGCACCCGCCAAGGTGTCCTTGGCTTCCAAATCAATGAGCATTAAGCCACGCCCGCCTTTTTCCATGGTCTTGAGTTCTGAAATCTCAAACGTGAGGATGCGCCCCAATGCGGAGGCACAAGCGATGTGGGTTGCTGCTGCGAGGTCAGTGCGACCGGTACTGCCTGCCTCGGGCGCGGCGGTGTAGCTTGCCGCTGGCAAGCTAGCGCCAGAAACCAAAGAGGGGGCGCAAAGCGCTTCACCCGCATTGCAGCTGACAAAAGCTTTACCCGCTTTTTGGCGAGACACCATGTTGTCTACTGACGCCATGAATCCATAGCCCGCGCTGCTGCTGAGCAGCAACTTAGCGTTGGCCTGGCCGGCGAAGTAGTAGAGCAGTTGGGTACCGGCTTCGAGCTCAATCAGCGTAGTGACTGGCTGCCCATCGCCGCGACCGCCGGGGAGCAAGGAAACGGCCACCGAGTAGACCCGGCCGTTGGAGCCAAACGCCAACAAGGTATCAACACTTCGGCATTCAAAGGTTCCATACAAAGTGTCGCCGGCTTTAAAAGCAAAGCTCGTGGCGTCATGCCCGTGGCCCGTGCGGGCGCGAACCCAGCCTTTGTCGCTGACCACCACGGTAACGGGTTCGTCCACAATTTTGACTTCCGCTACGGCTTTCTTCTCGGCTTGAATCAGCGTGCGCCGTGCGTCTGCAAAGGTTTTGGCATCTGCCTCAATTTCTTTGACCATCAAGCGGCGCAAAGCTGCGGGGCTACCAAGTATTTCTTCGAGTTTCTTTTGTTCGTCACGCAACTCTGCCAACTCTTGTTCAATTTTGATAGCTTCAAGGCGGGCGAGTTGGCGCAGTCGGATTTCTAAGATATCGTCGGCTTGGCGCTCGGAGAGTTTGAAACGCTCCATCAACGCGGCGCGAGGCTCGTCTGATTGACGGATGATGGCGATGACTTCATCAATATTAAGCAAAACCGTTTGACGGCCTTCCAAAATATGCGTGCGATCCAGCACTTTGCCCAAGCGAAAGCGCGAGCGCTTTTCGATGGTACTTTGACGAAAGGCGATCCACTCGGTCAACATTTGCCGAAAAGACTTTTGGGTCGGCCGCCCGTCAAGCCCCACCATCGTGAGGTTAATCGGGCTGGAGGTTTCGAGGCTGGTGTGCGCCAACAAGGCGGTGATCAATTCGGCTTGTTGGGTTCGGCTGGTTTTTGGCTCAAACACCAAACGCACTGCCGCATCTTTGCTTGACTCGTCTCGCACCACATCGAGCACCGCCAAGATACTACCCTTAAGCTGGGTTTGGTCTTGCGAAAGCGCTTTTTTACCGGCCTTGACTTTGGGATTGGTGATCTCTTCAATCTCTTCCAAGACGCGTTGAGAGCTCACACCCGGAGGCAATTCGGTGACCACCAACTGCCACTGGCCCCGCGCCAGATCTTCAATTTTCCAACGCGCTCGCACCTTGAGGGAGCCACGGCCGGTTCGGTAGGCGTCGGCAATATCCGTGCTGCT
>JBAXOC010000387.1:0-1676 GCA_037133455.1 Comamonadaceae bacterium
ACTTCGCGCGCATGCGGCAAGCTGCTCGCTGGGACAAAGGGATCGTTTAAGGCGTTAATAACCAAAGCAGGGATTTTGATTTCATTTAAGCGTGGTTTGGCAGACGCTCTTTTCCAATAGTCATCGGTGTTTTTAAACCCGTGCAGCGGCGCTGTAAAGACATTGTCAAAATCATACAAGTCTCTTGCAGCGTCCATCGCGGCCTTTGCAAATAGTCCTGGGAATTGTTTCAGCTTAAGAAGCGCCTTAGGTCGCATTGTTTTCAAAAACATGCGCGTATAAACGTGCCGATTGAATCCTCTGCCTATTGCCATTCCGCTGGCAGCTAAATCAATCGGCGAGCACACGGCTGAGACTGCGCTTACCGTTTGTTTTGCTAACTCACCCGCTTCTTGGGCCCAACGCAATAAGGCATTGCCGCCCAAAGAGATACCGACGCAGAAAATGGAGCCCGTTCGGGTGCTGCGAATTCTTTTAAGGATCCAGTCAATTTCTTCAAAATCACCGGAGTGGTACGCCCGCGGAGCCAGATTAATTTCTCCACTGCAGCCTCTGAAGTGAACTACGACATAGGCCAAGCCTTTTGACCTGCAATAGTTGGCAAACGCCAGAGCGTAATGGCTTTGCGAGGTGCCTTCTAACCCGTGAAACAAAACCACCAAGGGTTTCTCGCTGGAGGATTGACCTTCGAGCCAATCGAGATCAATGAAGTCGGCGTCTGGTGTCGCCCAGCGCTCACGACGGTACACGGGCGCATCACCCTCGTAGGTTTGCGCAAGCCTCGCCGCATAAATCGTTTGTAAATTACCTCCTGGTAACCAGGCAGGCGGTATGTAGTTCATGGGTGCTTTTTGTATTAGGCGTTCATCCTACCCACAAAAACAAAAACCGCCTTGTGTGGCGGTTTTTGCTCTAACGACTTTAAAAGCCCTCAGGTTTTAGCGCTTGTTTTGAAAGCGGCGCAAAGCGGCAATTTGCGCAACCAGGGTAGAAAGCTCAGACTGGGCAATGGCCATATCAATTTCACTCTTAGCATTTTTCAATGCTTCTTGCGCCAAAGCACGTGCTTCGTTGGCTTTTTCTTCGTCCAGGTCTTTACCCCGAATCGCTGTGTCAGACAGAACCGTGACGCAGTTGGGTTGCACTTCAATGATGCCCCCAGCTACAAACACAAACTCTTCACTGCCGTCGACTTTTTGAATACGTACTGAACCGGCTTTGACACGCGTAATCAGTGGGGTATGGCGTGGATAAATTCCCAGCTCGCCCGACTCTCCGGGTACGGCCACAAAACGCGCCTCCCCAGAGAAGATGGACTCTTCGGCACTGACCACATCAACGTGGATGGTGTTCATGGCTTAGACCTTTTTGGCTTTTTCGAACGCTTCGTCAATGGTACCAACCATGTAGAACGCTTGCTCTGGCAAGTGATCGCACTCACCGGCGACGATCATCTTGAAGCCACGGATGGTTTCAGCCAATGAGACGTACTTACCAGGTGAGCCAGTAAACACTTCAGCCACGTGGAAAGGTTGTGACAAGAAGCGCTGGATCTTACGGGCACGAGCCACGGTCAATTTGTCTTCTGGTGCCAACTCGTCCATGCCCAAAATCGCAATAATGTCGCGCAATTCTTTGTAGCGCTGCAGTGTTCCTTGAACAGCGCGGGCTGTTTC
>JBAXOC010000388.1:0-1675 GCA_037133455.1 Comamonadaceae bacterium
GGCCCGAAGACCGAGTTTTTCGGGACTTGCCCGCGCTTTTGCAAGCAGGTGATTTACTAGTTTTTAACGATACCAAGGTCATCAACGCCCGCCTGTTCGGTGAAAAACCCACCGGAGGAAAAGTAGAGTTGTTGGTGGAGCGTGTCTTGGCTGGCAACCAAGTGGCGGCCCATATGCGGGTGAGTAAAAAACCGGAGATTGGGGCCACGCTCGCACTTCACTGTGCGCCGGGACATCTTGACGGCTTACGCGCTACGCTTTTGGGGCGCTGGCCTGATGCGCAGGGGCCGCTGTTTCGATTCGTGCTGTCCAACGATGCGGGGGACGATCCCTATACCTTGATGGAGCGCCACGGTCACATCCCGCTGCCGCCTTATATTGAGCGCCACCAAGATGGAGGTGACCCCAGCGCCGCCGAAGACGCCAAGCGTTATCAAACCGTGTTTGCGAAAAACCCCGGCGCAGTAGCCGCCCCTACAGCAGCTTTGCATTTTGACGACGCTTTGTTGGCCGAGCTTGAAGCCAAGGGCGTGAAACGGGCCTATGTGACCTTGCATGTGGGTGCTGGGACTTTTCAGCCGGTCAAAACCGAAAACCTGGCAGAGCACCGCATGCACAGCGAGTGGTACGACATACCTTTGGCAACCCAAACGGCTATCGCCCAGTGCAAAGCGCAGGGCGGCAGAGTGGTTGCGGTTGGCACCACGACGGTGCGAACCTTAGAGTCTTGGGCCGCCAGTGGCGTGAGCCAAGGCGACACGCACATATTTATCACGCCTGGTTTTGCGTTTCAAAAAGTGGATGCCTTGATCACCAACTTTCACCTGCCCAAATCGAGTCTCATGATGTTGGTCAGCGCCTTTGCGGGGTTTGACGCCATTAAAGCCTTGTACCAAACAGCGATTGCCCGTGGCTACCGCTTTTTTAGTTATGGCGACGCCATGTGGCTAGCTCGCAAAAAATAGAATGGTTCACGATGTTGAAATTTGAAATCCTCCAAACTGACGCTGCTTCTCCCTCGCCGACCCACGCCAGGCGGGGACGCCTGACCTTGAACCATGGTGTGGTGGAGACGCCGATTTTTATGCCCGTGGGCACTTACGGAACCGTCAAAGGGGTGATGCCGCGCAGCCTCCATGAGATGGGCGCACAGATCATTTTGGGTAACACCTTTCATCTTTGGATGCGACCGGGCTTGGATGTTGTAGAAAAATTTGGCGGTTTGCACCAGTTCGAAAAATGGGATAAACCGATCCTGACCGATTCGGGCGGGTTTCAGGTGTGGAGCCTGGGCGAGATGCGCAAAATCAGCGAAGAGGGCGTGAAGTTTGCGTCGCCCGTGAATGGGGATAAGTTGTTTCTGACGCCTGAGATCAGTATGCAAATTCAAACCACGCTGAACTCCGACATCGTGATGCAGTTTGACGAGTGCACGCCGTATTTGTCAGTCGAGCCCAAGACCAAAGGCCAGATCACCACGGAGCGCGAAGCGCGTCTTTCCATGGAGTTGAGTTTGCGCTGGGCCAAGCGTTGCCAAGAAGAGTTTGCGCGTTTGAACAACCCGAACGCTTTGTTTGGCATTGTGCAAGGCGGCATGTTTGAGCACCTGCGTGACGAATCCTTGGCCGGCCTGGAGGCCTTGGACTTTCCCGGCATCGCCGTCGGCGGTTTGAGC
>JBAXOC010000389.1:0-1671 GCA_037133455.1 Comamonadaceae bacterium
AACGCAGGGCGTAACCCCAAAGAAGCCAAGGTGGCACTGGCTAAAGAAATTACCGCTCGCTTTCACTCCGCGGCTGATGCAGATGCGGCTGAACAGGACTTTATCAACCGCAGCAAAGGTGGCATTCCAGAAACCATTGAGGAGATTTCTCTTCCCTTGGATGCAGGCGGGAGCGGCTTAGGGATTGCCGCCATCCTGAAACAGACGGGGCTCGTTGCCTCGAGTGGCGAAGGGAATCGTTTGATTGATGGCGGTGGTGTTCGCGTCGACAGCAGCGTGGTGAGTGACAAGGGTCTGAAGCTTGGCGCGGGGACCTATGTGATGCAGGTAGGTAAGCGCAAGTTCATGCGCGTTACCCTGGCTTAAGTGCAGGCACTGGTTCAACGGGTTCTGCGCGCTAGCGTGCGCATCGATGGCGACTCGGTTGCGCAGATTGGAGCTGGTTTATTGGTCTTGTTTTGTGCCGAGCAGGGGGACACGGAAGCTAGCGCCGACAAACTATTACAAAAACTTTTGAAGTTGCGTATTTTTAGCGATGCCCAGGGCAAGATGAATCTTAGTCTCCAAGACCTCCAAAATTCAGGTGCTCCCGCATGCTTGCTGATCGTGAGCCAATTTACTTTAGCTGCGGACACCAGTGGGGGCAATCGTCCGAGTTTTAAAAATGCTGCCGAGCCGATTCAAGGGCGAAAGCTCTATGACTATTTTGTTCAGCAAGCCCAGGATGTTCATCCCCAAGTCCAAACCGGCGTTTTTGCTGCAGACATGCAAGTCGAATTGGTGAACGACGGCCCCGTGACCATTCCCATTCGAATCGCCTAAGGATTAAATATAGGGATTTGCGAATCCAAGTTTTGCCAATATGGCAATTTCGCGGGATTCCATCGCATCCGCGTCTTTTTTTGAGGTTTCATGGTCCCACCCTTGGGCATGCAACACACCATGAACCACCAAATGCGCGTAATGCGCGCTTAGGGTCTTATCTTGTTCTAGGGCTTCACGTTCAACAACAGGTGCGCATAAAACCAAATCAGCCAATACTGAGGGCTCTTTTGCATAATCGAATGTCAGTACGTTAGTGGCGTAGTCTTTATGCCGAAACTCACGGTTCAAGCCACGTCCCTCGTCAAGATTGACGATGCGAACCGTGATTTCTCCATCGACCGCTAATGCATGGCGAACCCATCTCGCCACCCTATGACGCGGCAGTGCGCTTCGGTGCAACACGGAATTTTCTAGGCTAGCAAACTGCAAAGACAATACAAGTTGAGGAAGCATGGTTTATCGAACTAATTTTGTCCGAGGGGCACGGAGTTTAGGCAAACCACTGCGCAATGGGGAAGGCTCCGGCTCTGGGGTCTTGGTTGTGTCCAAGCGATTTTCCTCTAGCTCTGCTTCTTGCGCCCGCGACAAGTCATAGGCATCCACAATGCGGGCAACCAGCGGGTGGCGAACAATGTCTTGGCTCGTGAGTCGCGTGATTGCAATTCCATCAACGCGCCTTAAGGTGCGCTCCGCATCAATCAAACCACTGAGTTGCGTTTTGGGTAAATCAATTTGACTGACATCGCCGGTGATGACGGCCCGTGTCCCAAATCCAATTCGGGTTAAAAACATTTTCATCTGCTCTGGCGTCGTGTTTTGCGCTTCGTCCAAAATCACAAATGCATT
>JBAXOC010000390.1:0-1669 GCA_037133455.1 Comamonadaceae bacterium
CTGAACAACTGTCCCGCGAACAGCAAATTGCCGCCCTTGAAAAAGACTGGGTAACCAACCCACGCTGGAAAGGTATCACCCGTGGGTATTCGGCTGCAGACGTCGTTCGTTTACGGGGGTCCTTTCCCATCGAGCACACACTCGCCCGCCGTGGCGCTGAAAAACTGTGGGATTTGGTTAACACCGAGCCCTATGTCAATTGCCTAGGTGCTTTGACAGGCGGACAAGCGATGCAACAGGTGAAAGCCGGTGTGAAGGCGATCTATCTGTCAGGCTGGCAAGTCGCTGCGGACAATAACTCCTACGCTTCGATGTACCCAGACCAGTCTTTGTACCCTGTGGACTCCGTACCGACCGTCGTTGAGCGTATCAACAATACCTTCCGCCGCGCCGATGAAATCCAACACTCCAAGGGCATTGACGCTGGTGACAAGGGTTATATCGACAACTTCGCTCCTATCGTTGCTGACGCGGAAGCGGGCTTTGGTGGCGTTCTCAATGCCTTTGAATTGATGAAGGCCATGATCAAAGCCGGTGCGGCTGGTGTGCATTGGGAAGACCAATTGGCTTCCGTTAAAAAATGCGGCCACATGGGCGGCAAAGTACTGGTGCCTACCGCTGAAGCTTGCCAAAAACTGATTGCAGCGCGAATGGCGGCTGACGTCTGTGGCGTTCCGACTCTGGTGATTGCGCGTACCGATGCAGAAGCAGCCGATTTGTTAACCAGCGACTACGACGAAAACGACAAACCTTTCTTGACCGGTGAGCGCACCGCTGAAGGCTTTTACAAAACCAAAAAAGGTATCGACCAAGCGATTTCTAGGGCTGTTGCCTATGCTGAATACGCAGACTTGGTGTGGTGTGAAACCGGTACGCCTGATTTGGAATTTGCGAAGAAGTTTGCTGACGCCGTACACGCTAAGCACCCTGGAAAAATGTTGGCCTACAACTGCTCACCGTCTTTCAATTGGAAGAAAAATTTGGACGACGCAACCATCGCCAAGTTCCAACGCGAGCTCGGTGCGATGGGTTACAAGTACCAGTTCATCACCTTGGCGGGCATTCATTCCATGTGGTACAACATGTTTGACTTGGCGCAGGACTATGTGGCTCGCGGTATGACCGCCTACGTAGAGAAGGTTCAAGAGCCTGAGTTTGCAGCGCGCGACCGTGGCTACACTTTTGTGAGTCACCAGCAAGAAGTCGGAACCGGTTACTTTGACGAAGTCACGACCGTGATTCAAGGCGGCAAGTCAAGCGTGACTGCGCTGACAGGCTCCACCGAAGAAGAGCAGTTCCACTAAGAGCGAGAACGATGCAAAGGGCAGCGTAAAATCTGCCTTAGCGTTTTACACCCTAAGCGCGGCTCCTGCCGCGCTTTTTTACTTTGAGACTATGGTTCAGATCACACTCCCCGACGGATCCTTGCGCGAATACCCAGGTCCTGTGACCGTTGCAGAGGTCGCTGCGTCCATTGGCGCAGGCTTGGCAAAGGCTGCATTGGCAGGAAAAATCGACGGCAAAGTCGTTGACACCAGCTATGTGATTTCAACCCACAGCGCGCTTTCAATCATCACTGCCAAAGATGCAGACGGCCTGGAAGTGATTCGCCACTCTACAGCTCACTTGTTGGCTTATGCGGTGAAAGAATTGTTCCCCGAAGCACAGG
>JBAXOC010000391.1:0-1665 GCA_037133455.1 Comamonadaceae bacterium
GGCGATATACACGCCGATTAACAGTGGACATTTTGGTTTGGCCTTTGACGCCTACACCCACTTTACGAGCCCGATCCGGCGCTACCCGGATTTATTGGTTCACCGCGTTATCAAAGCGATCCTTCAAAAGTCTCGTTACCAATTGCCGGCTTTGCCAACCCCAGGGGAAGCCCACGCCAAATTGGCTCGCAGGCTTGAAAAAGGAGCCGCTGCGAAAGGTATTTCTTCTGCGGTTAAACCTGTCAAGCTCAACGCGGAAAATACCGCCTGGCAAGCGGCAGGCTTGCATTGCAGCGCCAATGAGCGCCGTGCCGATGAAGCCAGTCGCGATGTCGAGGCTTGGCTTAAATGCAAGTACATGTACGAGCATTTGGGCGAGGAGTATTCCGGCGTGGTGACTTCGGCGACATCCTTTGGTCTTTTTGTCACGCTGGACGCGATGTTTGTAGAAGGCCTGGTGCACATCACGGAGCTGGGTGGTGAGTATTTCCGCTTTGATGAGTTGCGCCAAGAGTTGCGTGGTGAACGCACTGGAATTCGCTATGCTATCGGCACGCGGGTACAAATCCAAGTGAGCCGTGTTGATTTAGACGGCCGCAAAATTGATTTTCGATTGGTACATGCCGGCCAAGATTTGCCACTGCGACCCCTCAACGAGAAAGCCGTCTCAAAAGTTCGATCACAACAAGACCGGTCTAGCCGCGAAGGCAATCCGAGAAACAAATCACCTTCAGCGGCTCAGCCTAAAACAGCGAAAGCCCGCGCTTCAAAGCCAGTAAAAACGGCAGCCAAAAGCAAACCTGCTAAAAAGAGGCGTTAGCAGAAGGCCAGTGCGAGCCAAGCGGGGTCATCTAAAAAATGGAGCGCCCCAAAAACGCCAAATCGGTACATGCCGAAATGCACCCACGCCTTGCGCTCAGACCATGACATGGTCAGCAGTGGTGGGAGTCGTTGCATTAAATGTCCAACACATGAAAGCCAAAAGATCCGTCTTTGCGGTCTGCGAAAAAGCGTTCTAGCGTTTCTTTGACCGTTCGAAAGGCCAGTTCGTCCCAAGGAATATCCGCCTCTGAAAATAACATGGCCTCTTGGGTTTCTATTCCTGGTTGGAATTGATCGCTGGTGAGTTGGGCGCGGTAGAACAGATGGACTTGGCCCACGCGAGCTACATTGACCAGTGAAAAAAGCCCTTGCATTTCAAATTGTGCACCGGCTTCTTCATCGGTCTCTCGCGCTGCGCCTTGCGCGGTGGTTTCGCCCATTTCCATGAACCCCGCTGGCAAGGTCCACTTACCAAAACGCGGTTCAATGTTGCGCTTACACAGCAGTACTTTGTCTCCCCAAACAGGGATGGTTCCCACTACGTTCAAGGGGTTGACGTAATTGATGGTTTTGCATTGGGGGCAAACCGCCCGTATTTTGGTATCGCCATCATCCGGAATACGGTGCTCGACCGCCGTGCCGCATTGTTTGCAGTGTTTGATGGGTGAGGGGGTCATAAGTCTGATCTGTAATGGGTCAAATGATATGGACGTGGATACTTGTCAATCCACTGATCTCACCCAACAACTTATCACCCGAGACCACCGCACCGACACCCTCTGGCGTTCCTGTATAAATTAAGTCGCCACTTTGTAGCTCCCAAGCGGTTGAAAGCTGTTCAAT
>JBAXOC010000392.1:0-1664 GCA_037133455.1 Comamonadaceae bacterium
AGCTTTCAAAAAATGCCGCTGCGTTCGCCATTGACCATACATGGGTCAAAGCGGCCGCTAACTACGAGGGGATCGCCCAAGCGATTACTAGGACATACACGCAGCGGTGGTTGGTGTTGTCCCATGCTTTTAATATGGATGGTCGCGCAGCCAGTCAAACGATCACGGACAAACTTCCGCACCTTGAGGCCGCAGGAGTTGAATTAGTGGTTCTCAGCGGAGTTTCTGGGCGACAAGATACGAGATACGAGCATTACCGCCTGTGGCCTATGGGGGCTGCAGGAATTCGCTTCGAGTTACGTCATGTGCTGCGTAAGCACATCGCATCCGCCTTGGCTTACCGGCTTGTAATGGTGCTTCTGTCTTTGCCACTGTTACCCTTTATGCTGATAGAAAAACTCTTACGCCCAGTTGAGAGTTCTTGGTCGTGGTGGATAAGTGCTTGCATTAAAGGCCTACGGCTCGCGCGTCATCGCGACTTTGATCTGATTTACTCGACAGGCGGCGCGTTCGCTGCCCATGTGGCAGCGCGGGCGCTACAAAAACATTTAGGGATTCGTTGGTTGGCTGAGGTCCATGACCCCTTGGTGATGCCTGGTAAAACGCCTGAAACACCGCAAGAACGTATGCAAGTGCGTATTGAGCAAGTCATTTGTACGCACGCAGATATCGCAATTTGGTTCACGGATCAAGCGCTTGCCAGTGCTAAACGACGCCACCCGCAATTGGGAGAAAGAGGCCATGTGGTTTTGCCAGGGGTTGATTCGCCTTTTAAGGCGATGCCTGAATACAGACCAACCGAAAAAATGAGAATTGGTCATTTTGGCGCCTTGTCAACCACCCGTAATTTATTACCGATGTTGGCTGCAATGGAGCAAATTCAAAAAACGCAACCTGAAGTTTTCCCATTTATGGAGCTTCATGTTTATGGCGGCCCTCTTGATGCGCAGTCAAAGGCGCACCTCGAAATCTCAAATATCCGTAACCATATAAAGCATTTTGGACGTATCGAGGCAGATCTGGTACTGGGATTGAGCGGACGGGATCAAATTTTGAAATTGATGCGTTCTATGGATGTGCTGCTGCTGCTACATGGCCATGAGCCAATATGCGCAGAGTACATTCCCTCTAAAATGTACGAGTATTTGTGGATGCAACGGCCCATATTGGCACTGGTTTATCGCAATCCGCAAATGGAGTTGCTGCTTGTGAAAGAGGGCCATGAAGTAGTGCAAGTTCCAGAGAAAGAAACCCCTTTACTGGAAATGACGAATCTACTCGTGAGCGCTTTGTTGGCCCTCTATGAAAAATGGTCTAACAAAAACCTAAATGATAATTTTCGGACTAGCCCATACACCACCAAAGAAACCGTTAACAGGATGCTAAGTTTTCTATGACTCGACCGTTACTTTCGCTGGTGGTTCTTGGTTTTCGAAACTTTGAGGTAACTACCAAGGCGTGCCTAGAATCTTTGCGACCTTGGTTCGGAGATAAAGACATTGAAATATTGGTTGTCGACAATGGCTCCTCGGATGGATCAGCTGAAAAGACGGTAGATTGGTGTTTTGCACACCCTTCAATTCAGTGCATATTGAGCGATAGCAATCGGGGTTTCGCTGGAGGTATGAACTGGGGTGTATCCCACGCTCGTGGTCAGTGGATCC
>JBAXOC010000393.1:0-1656 GCA_037133455.1 Comamonadaceae bacterium
GCATGGTGACAACCTGACCCCGCTGGCACCCGAGGTGGGACAGGCGAATGCAGCGCAAGATTCGCTTGAAGTCCCAACCACTGAAGTACCCATCACCGTAGGACGCTTAGAGGCGCTGCACCTGCAAAAGTCGTACGGCAAACGCCAAGTCGTGAAAGACGTTTCGCTGGCTGTCAAAACCGGCGAAGTCGTGGGTTTGCTCGGGCCCAACGGCGCGGGAAAGACAACTTCTTTTTACATGATTGTGGGCTTGGTCCGTGCTAGTGCAGGTGAAATCACCATTGATGGTCAGAGCATTGAGCACATGCCCATTCACCGCCGTGCGCGGTTAGGCCTGGGGTATTTGCCCCAAGAGATGTCGATTTTTCGCAAACTTAACGTGGAAGACAACGTTCGCGCGGTGCTGGAATTACAGCGCGACGACGATGGCAAACCCCTCCAGTCCCAAGACATTGAAACACGCCTAACCGGCCTATTAGAAGACCTGCGGGTTGAACACCTTCGCATGTCCCCGGCATTGGCTTTATCTGGCGGCGAGCGCCGGCGGGTTGAAATTGCCCGCGCTTTGGCAACCCGGCCGCGTTTTATTTTGTTGGACGAACCCTTTGCCGGTATTGATCCAATTGCGGTGATCGAGATTCAGCGGATCATCAACTTTCTTAAAAGCCGCAACATCGGCGTTTTAATTACCGATCACAACGTGCGCGAAACCTTAGGCATTTGTGACCATGCTTACATCATCAACGATGGGCATGTTCTTGCGCAGGGCAGCCCGCTTGAGATCGTCAACAACGCCGAGGTGCGGCGTGTGTATCTCGGCGAAAACTTCAAGATGTAGGCATGAAACAAGGCCTGTCCCTACGGGTATCCCAGCATCTGGCTTTAACGCCACAGCTGCAGCAATCCATTCGTTTGCTGCAACTCTCCACCTTAGAACTCAGCCAAGAAATCGAGCAGATGCTCGAGGCTAATCCGTTTTTAGAAGTGGACCACGAGGCCGCTGAACGCGAACAATATGGGCTTGAGCAAGCCGATGCACAAGTCAGCGAAGGCGACCGCCTGTCAGAGTTTGCGCCCTCCTCGGTAACCGATTACGCAAGCACAACGTCAACCGACGGCAACAAAGACCAAGAAATCACACCCTTAAGCGCGGAGATCGGTGGCGATGACAGCGTCAACTGGGAAGGCGACGGCACCACGGAAACCGCACCTGACGATGGCGAATGGGGCGGTGAGGCCAAAGCCAAAGCCAATAACTTAGGTGATGACGAAGACAAAGATGCCACCGAGTTGGCGCGAGTCCAAGAATCGCTCCAAGCATTTTTGCATCGTCAAGCCTTGCGCTTGCGCTTAAGCGATACCGACAGCGCAGCATTGCGGTTTTTAATTGAGTCGCTCAACGACGATGGCTATTTAGAAGACCCGTTGGAGTCTTTGGCATCAGGATTAGCCGGCGACGATTTAGAACAACAAGAAGACTTGGTGCACCACTTCACCGTGGCCTTAGGGTTATTGCAAAGTTTAGATCCGGTGGGTGTGGGTGCACGTGATTTAGGTGAATGCCTGCGGCTGCAACTCAAAGCCCAAATTGCCGACCTTGCAGAAAGCGACGTAGACAACGACAACCCCGAGACCCTCGCCCACAGCGAGATGCTT
>JBAXOC010000394.1:0-1654 GCA_037133455.1 Comamonadaceae bacterium
GGTTGATGCGGCCGTCCTGCACGGTCACCACCGTGACGCGGGTTGCCGCCAGGGGACCGGTGCGCGTCATGACCAGTGCGATCGCGGCAATCATGGCGATCGCTAGTACGCCAAAGCCGATGCGCCGAAAGAGGGTCCTGTTCAGTTTCATAGATTTCCTTGGGCGTTGATCCGCCGTTCCCGAAGCTCCGCGTGCGCTGATCCCAGCGCGGCGAGGTGCATTTTACGGCGCGATTCGATACTCCATGGAGTATTTTTTCGAGTCGAAGTGGATGAATCACCAGGGCAGTACCGTGGCAACGGATCGTTACTGTTTGTAACGAAGCGCCGTATCGGTCCATGCACAAGCTTCAAGCGTTACTTTCATTGCCTACGCTAAGTGCTTAATTTAGAACGATTTTTCTCGTAAATCTAGTTTGTAAATCGCCTCTAAGTTGTTGATTTCATTGAAAATTTTTCTGGTTAACCCTCTTGTGGGAATTCATTTTGCTGCTACAGTGCAAAAAAGTGCAATTTAGTGGTGAAAAGTGCCTTGAAAAGGGACTAAAACCAAGTTTTTACAAAAAAAAGGGTGAGCTCGCAGTGTTCCAAGGTGCCTCTTCTCTCAGTCTCGATGCCAAGGGTCGCCTCTCGGTGCCAACCCGCCATCGCGATGTTTTGAGCGCCACCGCTGCGGGTCAACTAACGATCACGCGCCACCCCCACGGGTACCTGATGGTGTTCACCCGCCCCGAGTGGGAAAAGACCCGTGAACGCATTGCCGCGCTGCCCATGGAATCCCAGTGGTGGAAGCGCATCCTGCTGGGCAACGCGATGGATGTGGACCTGGATAACACGGGACGGGTGCTGGTGTCGCCCGAGTTGCGCACCGCCACCGGGATTTCCCGCGAAGTCATGTTGTTTGGCATGGGCAATCACTTTGAGCTCTGGGACAAGGGTGCTTATGAAGCGCAAGAGGCGCAGCACCGACAGGCAGAAATGCCCGACTCCATCAAGGCTTTCTCCTTCTAGGTCACGACGGTGGAAACGCAATGGAATCACGCCACCGTATTGTTGAATGAAGCCGTCGACGCTTTGTTTGACGGCGACGCAAGCGTTGACAGCGAAGGTGCCGACGGGCTTTATGTCGATGCGACTTTCGGCCGCGGCGGGCATTCCCGACTGATCCTTTCCCGCCTGTCCCCGGTCGGTCGGTTGGTGGCGTTTGATCGCGACCCCGAGGCCGTGGCGGTGGCCAACGCAATTGACGACGCGCGCTTTTCCATTCGCCACGCGGCGTTTTCCCAATTGAATGAACTGCCAGGTGCCAGTGTGGCAGGCATTTTGATGGATCTTGGGGTGAGCTCACCCCAGATAGACAACCCTGTGCGCGGTTTCAGCTTTCGTTTCGACGGGCCGCTGGATATGCGCATGGACACCACGCGTGGACAAAGTGTGGCCCAGTGGCTGGCAACAGCCGAAACCGACGAAATAGCGGAGGTGATACGTGAATATGGTGAAGAACGGTTTGCTGGGGCCATTGCAAAGGCGCTTGTTGCTCGCCGACAGGAGCGGGGCCCAATTTCAACCACCACTGAGTTGGCCCAGCTCGTGGCTGATACGGTCAAAACCCGCGAGCCGGGCCAGAACCCTGCAACGCGCACATTTCAGGCTT
>JBAXOC010000395.1:0-1651 GCA_037133455.1 Comamonadaceae bacterium
ATCCCGGCCCGTCGCAGTTGTATGACTACTTGGCGATGCCCTTGGTTCGCTCTTTGCCAGAGGGTTCTAAGATGATTGCCGTGGGCGTGGTATCGCCCTTTTTGGTGCCCATTAAAGTGTCTGTCATGGCGGCTATCGCGGTGGCCTTGCCTTGGATTCTTTACCAAATATGGGCCTTTGTTGCGCCAGGCTTGTACCGCCACGAGAAAAAATTAGTCATGCCTTTGCTGGCAGCCAGCACCTTGCTTTTTTATACCGGCGCTGCGTTTTGTTACTTTTTTGTATTCGGCCAGGCCTTCCCGGCGATTCAAAAAATGGCGCCTATTTCAGTGGCGGTAAGCCCTGATATTGAAGCCTATCTTGATTTCGTCATCACCATGTTTATTGCTTTTGGTGTGGCCTTTGAAGTGCCGATCGTGGTGGTGATATTGGCCCGAATGAAAATCGTTTCAGTAGAGCAATTAAAGAAGTTCAGGTCCTATTTTGTAGTCGCAGCCGCAGCGGTTGCGGGTTTGGTGACCCCGCCTGACCCGGTTTCGATGTTGGCACTTTTGATACCGATGTGTATCTTGTACGAGATGGGTATTTGGGCAGCTCAGTTTTTTATTCGCCATACCTCAGCGCCACTCGATGAGGAGGCCGATCCCGAGGAACCGGTTGCGAAAGAAGAAACTAAAGCGAGCGCCGGCAGCTAGTCTTTGGCGCAAAGAGCTTAGGAGTTAAAAAGCTAGGGCGCTAAGGCTCTAGGCTTGGGTCGGGTTCCCGGGGTGATATTGAGCGTCAGTTTTTGTTGCTTGCGTTGAACCGTGAATGTGACGCTTTTCCCAGGCGGCAAGCCTGCGACTTTGGCCAACATCTGTGTGACGTTCTGAATCGGGCTTGTCTCAATTGTGAGAATGATGTCCCCCGGTCGCATTCCAGCAAGAGCAGCAGGGCCGTTTTGCAAAACGCCCGTAATAATCACGCCGTTGCTTATGGCTGTATCAAACGCCTCGGCCAGTTCAGCAGAAAGGTCGTTGGGCTCCACGCCAATCCAACCGCGCGTTACCTTGCCATCCTTGACAAGGCTCTCGAGGACTTGTTTAGCGGTTGCTATCGGAATAGCAAAACCAATTCCCATGCTGCCCCCGGATCGGGAGTAAATCGCGGTGTTGATGCCTAGTAAATTGCCTTGGATATCCACCAGTGCGCCGCCTGAGTTGCCGGGGTTGATCGCTGCATCGGTTTGGATAAAGTTCTCAAACGTGTTGATTCCCAGCTGATTTCGCCCAAGCGCACTCACAATTCCGCCGGTAACCGTTTGGCCTACGCCAAAAGGATTGCCAATCGCTAAGACTTGATCCCCGACTTGGAGGGCCTCAGAGTCACCCAACACAATGACGGGTAGTT
This sequence comes from Comamonadaceae bacterium, assembly GCA_037133455.1. Taxonomy (GTDB): domain Bacteria; phylum Pseudomonadota; class Gammaproteobacteria; order Burkholderiales; family Burkholderiaceae_C; genus Allorhodoferax. The sequence goes on from JBAXOC010000395.1 coordinate 1,390, forward strand.
TGTCGAGTTCAATTTTGAGAACGGCCAGATCGCTGTCAGGATCGGTACCGATGACCTTCGCTTGCGAACGCCGCCCATCGTTTAAAACCACCTCTATCCCATCCGCACCTTCGATCACATGGTTATTGGTGAGGATGTAACCATTGCTGCTCACAATCACTCCGCTTCCTAAGCCTCCAGAAGGTACGTTATCGGGTTCGCCGTTAAAAAAGCGCAACCAAGGATCGGTGCCGAGTTTGTTTTTTCGGGCGTCCTTGCGAGT
>JBAXOC010000396.1:0-1648 GCA_037133455.1 Comamonadaceae bacterium
TCTACCAAAGCCGTCCCACCGGGAGGCTCCATCATGGCCGCCGCCACGTCACAGCTGGCAATGATGCTGTACTGCGGGCTGGTCGAGGTGTGCATCAAATAGGCTTCGTTAAACAAATGCTTATCGAGCTTGACAGTTTGTGAGTCTTGAACCAACACATGGCTGGCTTGACTAATACCTGCAAGGAGTTTGTGAATCGACTGGGTTGCGTACACCATGGCCTCTTTCGGCCGTGCACGGTTTTTACCCATCGAGTGGTAGGTTCCGTAAAACGGGTGGAACGCAGCGTGAGGCAGCCAAGCCTCATCAAAATGGATGTTTTCGACATAGCCATCGAGCAAGCCTTTGACGGTCTCGGTGTTGTACAAAACGCCGTCGTAAGTGGACTGCGTAAGGGTCAAAACCCGGGGCTTGATCTTGTTGATATCCACATCGGCCAAGTGCTCTTTCACCAGCGGATTGGACTTGATTTTGGCTTTGATCGTGGCGGGTTCAAACTCACTCTTAGGGATCGGGCCGATGATGCCAAAGTGGTTGCGCGTGGGCTTCAAGAAAACGGGGATCGCCCCGGTCATGATGATGGCGTGAAGAATCGACTTGTGGCAATTGCGGTCCACCACCACCACATCGTTCGGAGCCACCGTGTGGTGCCACACCATTTTGTTGCTGGTACTGGTTCCGTTGGTTACGAAAAAGCAGTGGTCCGCATTAAAAATCCGAGCCGCATTGCGCTCGGAAGCCGCGACCGGTCCGGTATGGTCCAGTAACTGCCCCAGTTCTTCCACCGCGTTACACACGTCAGCCCGCAACATATTTTCACCAAAAAACTGGTGAAACATTTGCCCCACTGGGCTTTTAAGAAAGGCAACGCCACCCGAGTGCCCCGGGCAATGCCAAGAGTAAGAGCCGTCTTCTGCGTAATCCAACAGCGCTTTGAAAAACGGCGGCTGAACGCCTTCGAGGTAACTCTTGGCTTCTCGAATAATGTGGCGAGCGACAAACTCAGGGGTGTCTTCAAACATATGAATAAACCCATGCAACTCCCGCAAAATGTCGTTGGGAATATGGCGCGAGGTTTTGGTTTCGCCGTAAACATAGATGGGAACGTCTAAGTTTTTTCTGCGCACCTCCGCAATGAATTGCCGCAGATTCAAAACGGCCGGATCTAAGTCAGGGCCAGGCGTGAATTCTTCGTCATCAATCGACAAAATAAACGCACTCGCACGGCTTTGTTGTTGCGCAAATTGGCTTAAATCGCCATAACTCGTCACGCCTAAGACTTCAAACCCCTCCGATTCAATGGCATCAGCCAAAGCACGGATGCCTAAACCCGAAGTGTTCTCGGAGCGAAAATCTTCATCGATGATGATGATGGGAAAGCGAAACTTCATCAGGGAACTCCAACGGAAAGCCAAAAAATACGCAGTGAGCGCGAAGTGTAAGGACTAAATGCCTTTCTACTGCTGCGATGCATCATTTTTTGCCGCGAATTGTGGCGTTGAGGTGACGCAAACGAAAAAAACGGACCACAAGGGCCCGTTTTATTTGCTATTTCTGGCGGAGAAGGCGGGATTCGAACCCGCGGAGGGTTTGACCCCTCGCACGCTTTCCAGGCGTGTGACTTAAACCGCTCATCCACCTCTCCAGA
>JBAXOC010000397.1:0-1644 GCA_037133455.1 Comamonadaceae bacterium
TGGGATGTATTAGCCACCATGACGCCGCCAGAGTACAGCGCCATTCGGCCTTATTTGGCCAGCTCCAGCGGTTTTCAAAGCCACCAATACCGTTGCATTGAATTTGCTCTCGGCAACAAAAATGCCGCCATGCTCAAGCCCCATGCACACCGCCCTGATTTATTAGCGCAAGTACAAGCCGCCTTTGTCACGCCCTCTTTGTACGACGAAGCCTTGCGCTTGCTCGCCCGACGCGGCATATCCATTCCTACATCTCACCAAGAACGCGACTGGTCGATGCCGTATGCCGCAAGCAGCGAAGTCGAAGCGGCTTGGCTTGTGGTTTACCGCCAACCAGAAAAATACTGGGACCTCTACCAGCTTGGTGAAGAGCTGACTGATTTGGAAGACGCGTTTCGTCTATGGCGTTTTCGCCATGTAACCACCGTAGAGCGCGTCATTGGATTCAAACGCGGCACGGGTGGAACAGGCGGTGTGAGCTATTTGCGAAAAATGCTCGATGTCGTTTTATTTCCTGAGATTTGGAGCTTGCGCACTGCGCTTTAATACACGACTACAAACCTGTGCGGTTTGTAGCTGGAATTATTCTGACTTAAACAGCGCCGCAACCCGGCGTTTGGGTTTGATGTTGGCAGAGATGCTGCGTCCGCCGGTGCGCGGGGCGGCTTCCCATGAAGGCGCAGCGGCGGGTTCTTGCGTTGCCTCGTAGGGTTGGTCAAAGAAGGGATCGCGCGGAGGAGTCGGGGCGCGGGTGTAGTCACGCCGGGGGGCATGTTCGTCACGCGCAGGACGGGCAAACTGGCCTTCATGCGATACATCACGCAAAGCACCGGTTTGACTTTTAGCGCTACGGCGCGAGTCGTCATGGGCACCTTCGGCGTACATGCGCCGGCCGTCGTTGATACGACCTTGGCGATGGATATCGGGGGTGTCTTCGTCAAACTCAACGGCTTCCAATTCAATCTTGGTTTTGATGAGTTTCTCAATGTCTGCAACCAAGCGGGCGTCGTTTTTTCCGCCCACAAAGGTCACCGCCAAACCGGATGCCCCTGCGCGGCCGGTTCGACCAATGCGGTGAACGTAATCTTCGGCGTTAAACGGAATGTCAAAGTTAAATACCGCAGGCACGTCTTTGATGTCCAGACCGCGAGCTGCCACGTCGGTACAAACCAAAAGATCAACTTCTCCGCTTTTGAATGCTTCGAGCGCTTTAAGCCGCTCATCTTGGCTTTTATCTCCGTGCAAAGCCGCCGTCTTAAGCCCTTCGCGCTCCAAAGAACGCGCTAACCGAGCGCAGCCCAGTTTGCTATTTACAAACACAAAGGCTTGCTTCATGCCGCGGCTTTTCAAAATTTGGTGCAAAGCGTGGCGCTTGTCGTCTTCGCCCACGCTGTAAAAGTGTTGCTCCACGGTAGACGCCGTTGCGTTAGAACGCGCAACCTCAATCGTGACTGGGTTTTGCAAATAGCTATTGGCAAGGCGTTTGATCTCGGCTGAAAACGTCGCGGAGAACAAAAGGGTGGTGCGCTGCTTGGGCAAATAACTCAAAATCCGCTGCAAGTCTGGCAAGAAGCCAATGTCGAGCATCCGGTCGGCTTCGTCTAAAACAACGTATTCAACCTGGTTCAACACCGCGTTTTTCGC
>JBAXOC010000398.1:0-1643 GCA_037133455.1 Comamonadaceae bacterium
TACATCATGGGAAATTCACACCGCCACGCGCAACTTGCCGCTTTGGCCGACGCACTGCTGCAAGAACCCGCATTACACGAACACTGGGACCAGTTGCTCCTGCGTCCCTTGAGCCGAATGTTGTCTGACCAAGCGCAAGAAAAAAATGCGCAGGCGCAGGCAACCCGGGTCGAATTTTTTACAGTAGCGCGGGAAGCGGGAAGCGGCGCAGACGACGAGGAGGATGCATCGTGAACCAGCCCTCACTCAAAGACTTGGGTCGCGGGTTCGCAGAACCTGCCGTTTGCAGCCAAACCGTGTTTCGCCAAGCTCTAAACGCGCTGTCATTACCCGGGCGCTTACAGTTTTTGGATCTGAACGGACCCATGCAATCGATGCAAGCGCCCCTAAACGCACACCCTGCAGCGGCCGCTTTGTTCCTTGCTTTGCTAGACCAAGACTGCAAGCTCTGGCTCTCACCTGGCTTTGATGCCAGTGACGCCGCCACTTGGTTGCGATTTCATACCGGCTGCACCCTCGTTGCAGATTCCAAAGAGGCCGATTTTGTTTGGGTGGCATCTCCCTTGGAAATGCCTGCGTACAAGCAGTTAGCCCAAGGCACGGCGGAATATCCGGAACAGTCGGCAACGTGCGTGGTGCAGGTTATGGGTTTGGCTACATCGGACCAACCGGGCGCGTGGTCTATCAGCGGGCCCGGAATCAAGGGTGCAAGTCATTTGCAAATCGGCGGATTAGCGCCAGAATTTTTGACCCAACGCCGAGCAAGCCAAGCCCACTCCCCATGCGGGGTTGATTTTTTATTCACCGACGGCGTCTCGTTGGTGGGTTTGCCGCGCTCCACTTTGATCAAGGACTAAACCCTATGTATGTTGCCGTCAAAGGGGGCGAGTCTGCCATTCTCAATAGCTATGACCTCTTGGCCCAGCAGCGCCGGGGCGACCCCGCCGTAGAAGAGCTCAGCGTCGATCAAATTCGCCAACAACTTCGCTTGGCGGTGGACCGCGTCATGACCGAAGGTTCAGTGTATGACCCTCAACTTGCCGCCTTGGCCATCAAGCAAAGCGCAGGTGATTTGGTGGAGGCCATATTTTTGCTACGGGCTTACCGCGCCACGCTGCCGCGCTTAGGTTACAGCGTTCCGCTCGATACCGCAGGGATGCAAATTGCGCGGCGAATCTCGGCGGCGTTTAAAGATTTGCCAGGGGGCCAAGTGTTAGGCCCCACCTACGACTACACCCAGCGGCTATTGGATTTCACCCTGCTGGCCACGGGCGCTGTGGCCCCCGTCGCACGCCAAGCGCAGGCCAGCACAGAAGCCACGCCCCGCGTGGTGGATTTGCTTCACCACGAAAGTCTGCTGGAAACCCAACCCGCGCCAAGCGGTGATCCTGACCCCTTTGATCTCACGCGGCAGCCCGTGCGGTTTCCCGCAGACCGCTCCGCCCGATTACAAAATCTCGCGCGGGCTGACGAGGGATTTTTGCTGGCCATGGCGTATTCCACCCAACGCGGCTACTCCGAATCGCATCCGTTTGTCGGCGAAATTCGGTTTGGAACCGTGAACTTGTGTATTTCGCCGGAAGAGCTGGGATTCGAGATTTCGATTGGCGATTTGCCCATCACCGAGTGCCAAATGATTAACC
>JBAXOC010000399.1:0-1635 GCA_037133455.1 Comamonadaceae bacterium
ATTGCGATTGGCGCCCAAGGTTTTCGCGAGTTTTTGGCAGGCGCACATGCTATGGACGAACACTTTCGCAGCAGCCCCATTGAGTCCAACTTGCCCGTGCGCTTGGCGCTGTTGGACGTTTGGTACCGTAACTTCCATGGCTTTACCAGCCGCTCTATCGCGCCCTACCACAGCGCTTTGCGCCGCCTGCCTGCTTATTTGCAACAGCTAGAGATGGAGAGCAACGGCAAGCGCGTAGACGCTGCGGGCGCAGCCTTGCCGTTTGCTACATCGCCCGTTTTGTGGGGAGAGGCCGGTACCAACGGGCAACACGCTTACTTTCAAATGCTTCACCAAGGCACCGATGTGGTTCCCGTGGAGTTTGTTGCGGTTAAAAAACCGAGTCATAACTTAGCGGCCCACCACCCCTTGCTCCTAGCCAATGCCTTGGCCCAAGCCCAAGCCCTGATGGTCGGGCAAGCCGATACCGATGGCCACCAAGATTTTCCCGGCAACCGCCCCAGCACCTTCTTGTTACTTGATGATTTAAACCCCACCAGCCTAGGCGCAATGATCGCCTTGCAAGAACACCGCGTCTTTGTCAGCGGATCGCTTTGGGGCATCAACAGCTTTGATCAATGGGGCGTCGAACTCGGCAAGGTCTTAGCCAAAGACATTGCCCCACGACTTCAGTCGGGGGACACCAGCGGGTTGGACGGCTCGACGGCGGGTTTGCTGGGAATGCTGCGCAGTTAAAGCAAATCAAAGTTGCTTGGGTTTTTGAACTGCCGCCGCTTCAACCCGCGCAGCAAACTCAGCCCGCAAGGCCCGTAGTTTTTCGCGCGGGTCTTCTTTGGTGGTAGCTTGATCTAGGCCCATTTCGGCAATAAAGCGGCTAGGCGAGGCGGATACCAGTTCGCGGCCTTTTTTGCGGCGCTTGGTCCAACTCACGGCCAAGCTGCGCTGGGCGCGGGTGATACCTACATACATCAGGCGGCGTTCTTCTTGTAAACGTTCGGCCATGTCTTCATTGGCGCTTTCGTCCGCGCGGCTGGTGCCGCCCAAAGAGTCTGCGCCGTCGTTCATCTTGAAGGGCAACATCCCCTCGGTCACGCCCACCAACATCACATGAGGCCACTCCAAGCCTTTGGAGGCATGCAAGGTAGAGAGCGTGATGACGTTTTGGTCTTGCTCGCGTTCGCTGATGGTTGAAAGCAGGGCGATGGTTTGCGAGACTTCAAGCAGGTTTTTGATTTCAAGGCTGTCAGACACCCCAGCCGCATCCGTCAATTGGCCGCCACAGCGCTGGGCCATCCAATCGCAAAACTCCATGACGTTGGCCCACTTGGCGGCGGCAATTTTTTCGTTCTCTTCGCCGTCAAACAAATGTTTTTCGTAGCCAATGTCTTTGAGCCAATCAGTTAAAAACCCCCGGGCGTTGTCAGCGCCTTCGGTTTTACGAGCGCGAAACTGCAGGTCGTTGATATAGCGGCCAAATTCATGCAAGCTGCCCAAAGCGCGGGCTTGCAAAACCGAGCCTAAAGACGAAGAAAAAAGCGTCTCAAAGAGACTGAGCTTGTAACGGCTGGCGAACACGCCCAAGCTGCCGAGTGTTTGGTGGCCGATGCCGCGCTTAGGCGTCGTAACCGCCCGCAA
>JBAXOC010000400.1:0-1631 GCA_037133455.1 Comamonadaceae bacterium
GGTGGTGGGAATTCCCAAACCATGCATCGCTTCGCTGCATAAAAATTCCCGAATCGAGCTTCTCAAGACCGCTCGGCCGTCGCCTCGGCGGGAGTAGGGCGTGGGGCCTGCGCCTTTGAGTTGAACCTCTAGCCCTGCGAGTTCCCCCAATGAACAGGCGCGGCCATCGCCGAGTTGTCCGGCCCAAACGCCAAATTGGTGGCCGCTGTACACGCTGGCACGCAGTTGGCTGCCTTCTAAAACGTGGTTGCCGGTAAAGGCGTCTAAGAGTTTGGACGACTCCGTCCACCCGCTTGGCAAGCCCAAGCGATCTGCCAGGCTGTTGCTGTGTCCTACCCAGTAGGGCTGGGGCAGCGGTGCGGGTTCTAGGGCTTCAGTAAACACCTCGCCTAAATTCGAGAAGCGTTGCGACCACGATAAGCCGGTTGGAGCAAGGTCGGAATGGGGAAGGGTCTGCATGGGCGTATTTTCCCGCATCCTGCTATTCCTTTCGCTGAGAAGGTAATATCCGGCCTTTCCAAGTCGCCAAAGACTGTGGTTCGGTTCGATTAGATTTTTCGTTGGAGACTCTTCTTATGCTCGGTTTAATGCAAAGTCAGCAGTTACTGATTTCTTCTATGATTGATTTTGCCGAACGGCACCACAGCGAAGGCGAAATTGTTTCGCGTCGGGTAGAAGGTGATATTCACCGCTGTACTTACAAAGACATTGCCAAGCGCTCGCGCAAAGTGGCGAACGCCTTAGACCACATGAAGCTGGGCTTTGGCGACCGTATTGCTACTTTGGCTTGGAACGGCTACCGCCATTTGGAGTTGTACTTTGGGGTCAGCGGCTCGGGCCGGGTTTTGCATACCTTGAACCCACGTCTGCATCCTGACCAGATTGTTTGGATCGCCAACCACTCGGAAGACCAAGTCTTGTGTTTTGACATGACGTTTTTACCGATCATTCAAGCCGTTCACAGCCGCTGCACCACCATCAAACATTTCATTGCTTTGTGTGATGCCGACAAGCTCCCCGCTGACAGTGGGGTTCCCGGTTTGGTGAGTTACGAAGCGTGGATCGCCGCGCAGTCTGAAAAATACATGTGGCCTGAGTTTGACGAGAACTCTGCTTCTAGCATGTGCTACACCAGCGGCACCACCGGCAACCCGAAAGCCGCGCTTTACAGCCACCGCTCAACGATTCTTCATGCATGGGCCGGCGCTTTGCCCGACGCGCTCAATATGAGTGCGCGTGACAGTGTGTTGCCCGTGGTTCCGATGTTCCACGTTAACGCTTGGGGCTTGCCATATTCAGCCGCGATGACGGGCGCCAAGATGGTGTTCCCTGGCCCAGCGATGGACGGTAAATCGATCTTTGAATTGATTGAATCAGAAAAAGTCACTTTCGCAGCCGGCGTTCCTACGGTCTGGCAAATGATGCTGGGCCACATGCAGCAGGGCGGCTTGAAATTCTCAACTTTGAAGCGCACCGTGATCGGCGGCTCGGCTTGCCCCCCCGCCATGATCACGGCGTTTAACGATGTGTATGGCGTTGAGGTTTTGCATGCCTGGGGTATGACAGAAATGTCGCCGCTGCGGCGACATTTCTGTCATACCCCAGGCATGCAAAACCTCAACGCCATACAC
>JBAXOC010000401.1:0-1628 GCA_037133455.1 Comamonadaceae bacterium
GGGGAGCCCACACAATGCCTGTGCGAACAGTCAGCGACAACGGTAGCTTGAAACCCAACCAAAGTCATGCGCGCGCTTAGGATTCGTTACATAATAACTTGATCATTTATCAAAGGGCTGAAGGTGTAGTTCCACTCCCCATGGAAGTCGTTTTTGTGGATGTTCAGTGCCGCCATTTCTTCATTCGCGACCTTGATGCCTTTGGTGTATGCATTGGTATCGACAGCGGTTTGGATGTTTAGACCGGTTTTGGTTTTAGTCGCTCCGATCAAATTGACGATTGTCTCGATACTTACCAGCGGTTTACCCCGCCAGTTTTGACTGATGTAGGAAAACATTCGATGCTCGATTTTGTTCCACTTGCTCGTTCCGGGCGGGAAATGACAAACTGAAATCTCCAACCCCGTTTCGTTGGCAAAGTTTTGTAGCTCGGTTTTCCACAGGCGTACGCGTGATCCGTTGCTGCCACCGCCATCAGCGGTAATGAGCAGTTTGGTGGCTGCCGGATATGCTTGCTGCCCCATGCTTAACCACCAACGACGGATGCTCTCTACTGCAAATGCGGCTGTATCGGCACCGACTCCAACATTTACAAATCCAGTGTTGTTCGCCAGATCATAGATCCCGTAGGGCGCAGCACGTCCATTTTCTGGATCCATAAAGTCATGCGTGCTCACCTCCTCAGGGCAGCCTTGAGGTCGCCATGTGCTGCCCTTGTTTGCAAACAAGCCAACCAGTTCTTTTTTCTTGGTGTCCACTGAAATGACCGGCGCGTTCTCGGCTTGAAATGTCTTGGCCTTTTCATTGATAAAGAGAAACTGATCATTGCGATCTGGGTGAGTGCCGCTTTCCTTGCATTTGCGGTTGCCTTGCATGGTGTAGCGCATCTCGCATAGCAGTTCATGCACCATTCGGGTGCTGGTTTTATGCCCTTTGGCAATCAGTTCTTGGGTCAGTGCTGCAATGCTTTTGCATGTCCAGCGCAGCGGTGAGCAGGGATCGCCTGCCTGGTAGGGCTCCAGTAATGTGTCGAGATCACTCTTTAGGGTGGCATCTAAGTCCGTAACTCGCTTGCGACCGCCTCCGACTTTGCGCACACGCTTGTCCTGTGCCACCGGTTGGCGTCCACCTCGCCGACGTTGCCTTGCCTTTTTCTCTTGCTTGACTTCCTGCGCAGGATCCGCGCTGGCTTGCTCTGAGGACTTTTGCTCCAACTCCTTGAGTCCGGCTGCAATGGTGTTGCGCGCCGCACCCGTTGCTTCAGCCACTTTGGTGGTTCCTCCCCAACCCAGCGCTTTTGCCTCGGCTGCCAAATACAAGCGGTATTGCTTCTCGCCCAGTTCACTGGCAAGTAAATCGTGGCGCGTCTGAATTTCCTGGATGATCGGCACAGGCCAATACTATGTCATCCGCTAAAATTAATCAAGTTATTTTGTAATGCATCCTTAGGCTTCCGTTTTCCTTCATTTCATCAAGTTTTGATATGGGTTGAATTTGCAAATTGGCACCGATAAGTTTGACTGCTTCAACGGCAGCATCAGAAAAGTCGGTGCCTGGTGAGCTCTTTTCTCTGCCGAGCAAAAAGAAAATCGCCGCAGCATGTTGTTTGGCTACCAGTGTCCTTGTTC
>JBAXOC010000402.1:0-1627 GCA_037133455.1 Comamonadaceae bacterium
GCAGTAAACGTGGGCTCAGTATCAATGGCACTTGAAGCGGCCAAACGGCGAGGTTCTGCGCTAGGAGACAGCGCGTCCATCAAGTAAAGCTGCGAACCGCCGTCACGGCTCAGCGTTAACGCCAAAGTCCGCCCGTCAGGCGACCAACTCGGTGCGCTGTTAGACCCCTTGAAATTAGCAACCAAGCGGCGCTTTCCAGAATCCACATCGTGTACGTACACCACAGGTTTACGCGACTCAAACGACACATAAGCCAGTTGTTTACCGGCAGGAGCCCAGGAAGGAGAAATAATAGGTTCTGCGCTTCGTAAGGCTGATTGAGCGCCTTCGCCATCGGCATCGGCTACCCATAAGTTGTAAGTAGGGCCACTCTTACTGACGTAGGCGATTCGGGTCGAGAAAACTCCTTTTTCACCGGTGAGTTTTTCATACACGGTATCGGCAATTTTGTGCGCAACATGGCGCAAATCAGCACCAGAGACAACATGGCTTTGCCCGCCAAGATCCTGACCCCGAACAGCATCCCACAACCGAAAGCGAACATCAAAGCGATCTTCGGAAATGCGGGTTACGCTTCCGGCTACGAATGCATCAATCCCTTTTTTACGCCAAGCACTTGGATCGGGTTGCGAGTTTTCGTCCACCGCAGACCCAAAAGCATCCACACTTCGAAACTGGCCACTGCGCTCTAAATCTGCCATAACAATCGAGGCAATTTTTTGCGGAATGTTGTCATTACCACGGAAAGCAGAAACCGTAATAGGCATCTGCGTCAGACCTTGACCAGAAACTTCCACACGAAATTGGGCCGATGCGCTGGCAAGAAACCCCATTAAAAGGGCTCCCAAAATGAGCGCTTTGGGCTTGAATAAGTTGGGTAAAAAATTGAGCATGGCGTCAGTAAAAGGGTCAAAAATTATGGGCCATTGCCGACCGCTTGCCCTCTATCATAAGCCCTCCCTTTTTCAAGAATCTTTTTCCGCACTTTTGCTGCATTCGCAGCAGCTTTCGATTGGTCGCCCACGGGATGGTCAAGATGAAGTACTTCCGTCGCCCAAGCTCCTGATTTGCGTTTCAATCCGCTTTGCTGCAACCGAAACACAAAATCTGCATCCTCGTGGCCCCAACCCACCAAGCTTTCATCGAATCCGCCAATTCGAACCGCATCATCTTTCCAGCAGGCCATATTGCAACCCTTGATGCGCTTCCAAACAAAACCTGGATATACACGCCAGCGGTTGTCAGGGACTTTGATCCAAAGGGGAGCGCATTTGTTTAACTGGCCCAACAGTCGCTTAACAAAAAAAAGAAACTTGGAATATTCAAGTGAACTAAAAAATCGATTTTTCAAGGTGCTTTCTGGAGCGATGAGGTCGTTCGTTAATCGCTTTCCCAAAAGGATACGGCTGCCGGTAACCAAATACCCTGATTGCGCTAAAGCACGGTGTCGCGCCACAAAGTCAGGTTGCGTGATGCAATCCCCGTCGAGAAAAACCAAATAACATCCCCGAGCATGCTCAATCGCTTGGTTCAAGATAGCTGTTTTACGAAACCCCAGGTCTTCTTGCCAAAGGTGCTGAATTGGGAAATTCGCGGTCTTACTAAAGGCAGTGATAAGTTGCGCCGT
>JBAXOC010000403.1:0-1615 GCA_037133455.1 Comamonadaceae bacterium
GATGCCGTTGGCAAGCAGATAGAGGTGCACATGGACGGCGGCATCCGAAGTGGCCAAGACGTTTTAAAAGCCCGCGCGTTGGGCGCCCAAGGCACTTATATCGGTCGGGCCATGTTGTACGGCTTAGGCGCTATGGGTGAAGCTGGGGTCACCAAGGCTTTGCAGCTGATTCACAACGAGCTGGACCTGACGATGGCCTTTTGCGGACGCACCCAAATGGACACCGTTGACAAAAGCATTTTGTTGCCGGGCACGTTTCCGGTTTAAGCCCCGCTAGACTTGGCGGGTGACTTCTCAGAGTTCCCCTCAAACGCCGATTCGTCGGATTGCCCACCTCGATATGGATGCGTTTTATGCCTCCGTCGAGTTGCTGCGCTACCCACAACTCAAAGGGCTTCCTGTGGTCATTGGCGGGGGACGCAGGCGCGAAGATGACTTGCTCAGGCGCTTACGCCAGGCCTACCCCGAGGGAGATTGGTCGGCGGATCGTTTGAATGAAATTCCGATTGATTTTTTTCCGCGCATCAAGGGCTACGAAGGCCGTGGCGTCATCACCACAGCCACCTACGCCGCTCGGCAATTCGGAGTGGGCTCGGCCATGGGCTTAATGAAAGCGGCCAAGCTCTGCCCCCAAGCGATTTTGTTGCCCGTGGATTTTGACCAATACCGCCATTACTCACGCCGGTTTAAAAACATCATTACCGACATCGCTCCGGTGATGGAAAACCGGGGGGTCGATGAAGTGTTTATTGACTTTACCGAAGTTCCTGGCGGACAACGCGAGGGCGGTCGAGTCTTAGCACGGCTGATCCAAAAAGCTATTTTTGAAGACACCGGACTTACCTGCTCGGTTGGTGTGGCACCCAACAAATTATTAGCAAAAATGGCCAGTGAATTCAACAAACCCAATGGGATTTCGGTGGTCACTGAAGAAGACTTAGAAACCAAAATTTGGCCTTTGGCCTGCCGCAAAGTCAACGGTATCGGTCCCAAAGCCGATGAAAAACTCAAGAGCCACGGCATTGAAACCATCGGCCAATTGGCCCAGCGCGAACTCGGTTGGTTGATTGACACCTTTGGCCAAAAAACGGGAGCCTGGTTGCACGATGCATCGTGGGGGCGGGACTCTCGGTCCTTAGAAACTGCAAGTGAGCCCGTGAGCATGAGCCGGGAGACCACCTTTGAGCGGGATTTGCATGCGGTACGCGATCGCGCTGAGCTCGGCGAAGTGTTTACCCGCTTGTGTGCGCAAGTCGCAGCTGATTTACAACGCAAGGGCTATGTAGGAAAAACCATTGGCGTCAAGTTACGCTTTGATGATTTTCAGATTGTGACCCGCGACCACACTCTTGCCAACTACACCGCTGACGCGACAGCGATTCGCCAGGCCGCAGGCTTATGCCTTAAACGCGCACCGCTACAAAAACGCCTGCGTCTCTTGGGCGTCAGGGTCGGCGCACTGCTGCGCGAAGATGCGGCTAAGCTACTCACCACTCAACCGGAGAACCCCTATGACAGCACTGCACAGCTTTTCCCTGACGATTGAAAACCACGTTGCCCACCTGGTGCTTAACCAGCCCAAGGCGATGAACACCATGCACCCGCAGTTTTGGCG
>JBAXOC010000404.1:0-1614 GCA_037133455.1 Comamonadaceae bacterium
AATTTGGGGCAATGCGACCGTTGCGTTGGTGATTTGAAAATCAATCCGGCCCGCAATCTGATCGGTCATGGCCGCAGGCGCTCCTGTGTAGGGGATATGCAGCGCAAAAATGTTTTGCTGCATTTTAAAAAGTTCTGTTGCGAAATGGGCTGGCGAGCCTGTTCCGGACGTGGCGTAACTGAGTTTGCCGGGGTTCGCACGTGCGTTTGCGATGAGTTCTTTGAGGTTGGCCGCACCAGAGGGGTGAACGATCAATACCCCGGGGGCATGGCACAAAAGCGCAACGCGTTCCAATTCTTTGCTCGTTTCAGTTGACTTTTGGGGGTCTAAGGCTGCGTTCATGGTCAGTGCGCTGCTGGTGACCAACAAGGTATACCCATCCGGTGTTGCTCTGGCCACTTGTTCTGCACCGATCGCGCCACCGGCGCCGACTTTGTTTTCAACCACAACTGGCTGAGACCACACTGTTTGCAAACGATTGGCCAGCTGGCGGGCGGCCAAATCGACGACGCCGCCTGCGGGCCAAGGCACCACGATTTTCACGGGTTTTTGGGGAAAGCCTTGGGCTTGAACCCCGCTCACAAACAGCCCCACTGAACCCCATACCATGGTGCGTAATATTGTTTGAAGTACCGGGTTCATAAATGTCCTGATGGGTTGAATTCACATGGTGGCCCTTTTCAGTCTGGGGCTGTGTTCAAGTGTACCCTAATTAGTACTATTAATGGAATGTTAGATCTTTAGGTATTAACCATAGGCCACAGCAATGCCAACAAGTGGTTTTAAAAACGAATTGAAAAAGGTTGCGCCTAAGGATTTCCAGGGGTCAGTTTCATTTCAAATTGAATGAAATCACCGCGGTAAGTGATGTTGCCCAAATAAAGAACCGTGCCGTCGGGTGACACAAAGATGCGTCTGACTTCAGCCACGGGCGAATTCAAGGGAATATGCAGCAAGCTTGCCAGCTCAACGTCAGCGGTGCCGATGCGCAAAGTCTGTTGGGCTGTGGCGATCTTCACTTGCGGCATGTCCAACAGCACAGGCACCACGGTTTCTTGGCGAAAACGTTTAGGCGCCAATTGAAAGACCCGTTTGTCTAAGTAAATGGAGGCAACGCAGTAAGCCTCGCCTGCGCGAGAGTGGACACGCCTTAAATGTTGGTAGGAGGGGGCTGCCTTGCCATCGGCAGGCTCCAATTTGGGTACCACGCCGGTCTCTTCGATCAAACTCAATTGGGGTTTGTCATGACGATAAGCCTCTGCCAAGCCTTGTAATGAGGTCTCCAGTTTCAAAGAGCGCGCGGTGGGGGCTTTCTCCGTGACAAAAGTACCCCGCCCCCGCTGAGGAGAGAGCAAACCTTCTCGTGTGAGTATGTCCACGGCTTGCCGAACGGTGACCCGTGCGACTTGAAACTCTTCGACCAAGCTTTCCAGTGAAGGTAATTTGTCGCCGGGTTTCCATAACCCACGGGCAATGCGCTGACGCAGTAAATCTGACAGCTGCGCATAAAGCGGCATGGGGCTATCCTGGAAAATGGTATGTGCAGATTGCCGCATGAAGTAAACGCCCTGAGCCAGTTGAAATGGTATTGTAGGCACTCGTGCAGAGCGCTAT
>JBAXOC010000405.1:0-1601 GCA_037133455.1 Comamonadaceae bacterium
GTCGTCCAAGGAGAAACAAGCCGGTAAACCATTGCATTTTTAAACACATTGCACTTTCTAAAGAAGTAAAACTCGCGCACCAATTTTTTATAAAACTTTACATAGGCTTCATTGAAAACCACATTCCCGATACATCATCACAGCACACTTGACCCCACTGCGATGCGATGTCCGTATCAAAGAACCTTAAGAGGAATTCACAATGAAACCCGTTTATAAATCTTTGCTCATTGCCGCCGCCCTTGGAGCCGCAGGGTTTGGGGCTCTCGCACAAATGGGGCCCAAGGGCGACCACCCAGAGATGATGCACATGGGCAGCATGTACCACAGTGACCCCGCCAAAATGGCAGAAAGAGTCAACAGCCACTTAAGCGCTCTCAAAAACAAACTTCATATTACCGCCTCGCAAGAAGGCGCTTGGAGCTCTTTCACATCGGCCATGCAGCCGCCTGCAAAAATGACAGCGTTGCGGCCTGATCGCGCTGAGCTGGACAAACTCACCACTCCCGAGCGTATCGAAAAGATGAAACAACTGCGACTGCAAAACCACGAAGCCATGCTCACGCACATGAACCAACGTGATGATGCGGTTAAAGCGCTTTACGGCGCCTTAAACGCAGAACAAAAAAAGGTTTTAGATGCTGAGCACGCCCGCATGGAAAAAGGGAGCGGTCGGCACGAATGAATGAAAAGCTAAACCAGGAGTTTTTTTAACTCGCCTGATTGGATGAGCGTAGCTAAGTTTTCAGCGCCTCCGATCAGGTTGCCTTTCACAAAAACCATTGGAAATGTGGGCCAGCCGGTCCACATTTTCAGTGCGTTGCGTTTGTACCACGTGTTGAAGTAGCTGCCAAATTCCAAATAGGTGTGGGCGACACCCGCCGCATCAAGCGCTGCACGGGCGCGTTTGGGCATGGGGTTCATTGCCATTCCAACGACAACAACCGCATGCGCCGCAATAGCCGCTTGCACTTCTTGCACGATCGCATGGTTATTGGTTTCCACTTCATGGCGAATGGCGGGGTGAATGTGGGTTTCTAGCAATATAGGACGAGGCACGTTTGGCTCCTGTGTCTGAAAACAAGCATTATCAACGCGCGTGCTTTTAGTCCTTACACTTCCGTTATGCAAAAGTTTGACCTCACCACGATTGTTCGAACGATTGACGTTCTAAAACCTTTGGAATGGCTGGCATTGGGCTGGAAAGATATCTCGCGCCTGCGTTGGTTGAGTCTCGCGCACGGCGTCGCGCTGACCCTTGCGGGGGGGGTGATCGTTACCGTTGCACACCACCGCTTTTGGTTACTTGCGGGCGCCTTGTCGGGGTTTTTGGTTATCGCGCCCGTACTGGCGACGAGTTTGTACGCATTAAGTCGCGCCCTAGAGCGGCAAGAGCCCATCGGCCTTGGATTGATTTTTAAAACCTGGCTCAATTGGCAAAACAGCCACTTTAATAAATGGGGTAACGACTATTGGTGCATGGTCCAATTTGGTACGCTTTTGTCACTTGCAGCGACGGGGTGGGTATTAATTTCGGCAGCGTTGATTACGCTGTTGTCGCCCATTCCAATAGAAAGCCCGGTTGATTTTTTACGCCACGT
>JBAXOC010000406.1:0-1596 GCA_037133455.1 Comamonadaceae bacterium
TGGGAAGTCATCACCCGCAAGGTCAACCAATACATGGCTGCCTTTTTGATTCTTTCTGGCCTGATGATTGGCGTCTTTAGCGCATTAGACGGATTGCTGTTTTACGTATTTTTCGAAGCCACATTGATCCCGATGTATTTGATCATCGGTATCTGGGGTGGCCCGAACAAAATCTACGCTGCGTTTAAGTTTTTCCTGTACACCTTGCTAGGCTCCTTGCTCACTTTGGTTGCGCTCATTTACTTGTACATCCAATCCAACGGAAGTTTTGATATCGCTGCGTGGCACGCACTGCCATTAAGTCAAGCGGCTCAAACCGGCCTGTTCTTCGCTTTCTTTGCGGCCTTTGCGGTCAAGGTGCCGATGTTCCCGGTTCATACATGGTTGCCCGATGTGCACGTGGAAGCGCCTACCGGCGGCTCAGCCGTGTTGGCAGCGATCATGCTCAAGCTTGGCGCCTATGGGTTTTTACGCTTCTCTTTGCCTATCGCCCCAGACGCTGCCCATGAATGGGCTTGGCTCATGATTACGCTGTCCTTGATTGCTGTCGTCTATGTAGGCTTGGTGGCGCTGGTCCAACAAGACATGAAGAAACTGGTGGCCTACTCGTCTGTAGCGCATATGGGTTTTGTGACCTTAGGCTTTTTTATCTTTAATGATTTGGGTGTCTCCGGCGGCATTGTGCAAATGATTGCCCACGGTTTTGTTTCTGGTGCGATGTTTCTGTCGATCGGGGTGTTATACGACCGCGTCCATTCCCGCGAAATTGCCAGTTACGGCGGCGTGGTCAATACCATGCCGAAGTTCGCTGCTTTCTCTTTGTTCTTCGCCATGGCTAACTGCGGCTTGCCGGGAACCGCAGGCTTTGTCGGTGAGTGGATGGTAATTTTGGGCGCTGTGAAATTCAATTTCTGGATCGGTTTTGTTGCTGCGAGTGCGCTTATCTTTGGAGCGGCCTATACGCTTTGGATGTTTAAGCGCGTTTACCTTGGACCGGTCAGCAACGACGATGTCAAAGGCCTCAGCGATATCAATGCCCGCGAGTTTGTGATGCTGGCGCTCTTGGCTGCCGCTGTTTTGTACATGGGCGTCAACCCCAAACCGTTTACCGATGTGATGGACACGTCGGTGGCCGAATTGCTCAGGCACGTTGCAGTGTCTAAGCTGAATTAACGCTTGCACCATTGAGAGACGAACGATGATTGACCAAATCAGTTGGGTTGCTATTTTCCCTGAGGCCATACTGCTGGTCATGGCGTGCGCTATTGCGCTCTTGGACCTCAGAGCCCAAAGCCTCTTACGCCCCTTGACATATGCACTGACGCTCATCACCCTAGGCGTGGTCGCTTCGATCGAAGCCTTGTACGCCAGCAGCGGGATGACCATGTATGGCTTTGGCAATATGGTGGTTGCCGACACCATGGCTGCTTGGCTCAAGTGCTTCTCGGCTGTCGCCGTGATGGTGACCTTGGTGTATGGCCGACCTTACGCGGCCTCACGTGACATGTTGAGAGGCGGTGAGTTGTTTACCTTGGGCCTCTTTGCCTTGTTGGGTATGTTCATCATGATTTCGGGAAATAATTTTCTCGTGATCTA
>JBAXOC010000407.1:0-1586 GCA_037133455.1 Comamonadaceae bacterium
GCCCAGCGATTCGCTGGTGAACGCGCCCAAGAAAATGGCCCCTGCGTGGCGCAGCAGTGGCTCCCAGCGGTGCGGGTCGCGGCTGGAGACTTCGAGGTGTTCGGGCGCGATGCGGTTGCTGAGGGCGCAGGCTTCTTCCATGTTGCGGGTCAGGATCAAAGCGCCCCGGTCGTTCAAACTCTTGGCGATGATCTCGCGCCGAGGCATCTCGGGCAGCAGGCGGTCGATGGCGGCCTGGACTTCGGCGATGTAGGCCGCATCAGGGCACAGCAAAATGCTTTGCGCCAGCTCGTCGTGCTCGGCCTGGCTAAAGAGGTCCATTGCCACCCATTCGGCGGGTGTGGTGCCATCGGCCAAGACCAAAATTTCGCTGGGGCCGGCGATCATGTCGATACCCACTGTACCGAACACGCGCTTTTTGGCGCTGGCCACATAAGCGTTGCCCGGGCCGGTGATCTTGTCTACTTTAGGGATGGTGGCCGTGCCATAAGCGAGAGCCCCAACGGCTTGCGCGCCGCCAACCGTGAAGGCGCGGCTCACGCCCGCCACACAAGCGGCGGCCAATACCAGCGGGTTACGCACGCCATTTGGAGTGGGCACGACCATGATGATCTCTTGCACCCCAGCCACATGGGCGGGAATCGCATTCATCAACACCGACGAAGGGTAAGCGGCTTTGCCACCGGGCACGTAAATACCCACGCGGTCGAGCGGCGTGACTTTTTGGCCCAGCAGCGTGCCGTCTTCGTCGCGATAACTCCAACTCTCACCCGACGCTTTTTTTTGCGCTTCGTGGTATTGACGCACACGGGCGGCAGCCGCTTGCAAAGCGTCGCGCTGTGCGGCGGGCAGGCTATCGAGCGCGGCTTGTAACTCCGTTTGGGTGATCTCCAGCGCTTTCACATTAGGGGCTTGGAGGCCGTCAAAGCATTGGGTGTAATCCAGAACCGCCGCGTCACCGCGCTGCTTCACATCGGCCAAGATTTCGGCCACGCGCTGTTCGATTGCGGCATCGGTGT
This sequence comes from Comamonadaceae bacterium, assembly GCA_037133455.1. Lineage (GTDB taxonomy): Bacteria > Pseudomonadota > Gammaproteobacteria > Burkholderiales > Burkholderiaceae_C > Allorhodoferax. Next base: position 1,020 of record JBAXOC010000407.1, read on the forward strand.
CGGCAGACCAATGCAGGCGGCTTGCGAAATCCACCTCAAACTGCACATCTGCAGTCGACAGTCGCAAGGGTTGGGCAGAGAGAGGGGCAGAACGCATGTGGGCGCTTTAAAACTTTAGACTTTTCCTACGGCGCTGGCAAACGCATCGATGATTTTTCGCATCGGTTCGCGCTTGAGCTTCAACGCCGCTTGGTTCACAACCAGCCGGGAGCTGATGTCCATGATGTGCTCAACCTCCACCAGGCGATTGGCCTTGAGGGTGTTGCCCGTTGAAACCAAATCCACAATAGCATCCGCCATACCCACCAATGGCGCGAGCTCCATGCTTCCATAGAGTTTGATGAGGTCGACGTGGACCCCTTTGTTAGCAAAAAACTCTCTAGCTATCGCCACGTATTTGGTTGCCACTTTCAATCGCGAGCCTTGGCGTACCGCTGAGGCGTAATCAAAGTCAGCTCGCACAGCCACGCTGATACGGCATTTTGCAATTTGTAAATCCAAAGGCTGGTACAGACCCGCCCCATTGCCAGCGCCACCCCAGTCGCTGCCGTGCTCTAGCAAAGTGTC
>JBAXOC010000408.1:0-1586 GCA_037133455.1 Comamonadaceae bacterium
GCACCCAATGCCACGGAAACGATTAGCAAGACAATGACTTCGATGCGGGTTGAAGCGTATTGGCTCTGCGAGGTCTGGTAGGCACGGTCCGCTCCCACCTTTTGGAATTCGATGTCTTTTTCTACCGCTGCGAGTAGTGCGTTGAGCGTCTTCGCCGAAGTTCCGCTATAGGCTTCACGCAAGGCGTCCGTTACGCCATCCGATGTGCGGGACACCTTCAACAAATCGGGCTGTGCTGCAAAATAATACTGCTGTGCAGTTTGAATAGCCTCAAGTAGGGGGCGCTCTTCAGCAGAGTCGACCGTGGCGGCATATTCGCTAAGCGCTTTGCTCGCCCGGCCCTTGTCCTCCGCGATACGCTTCTCGGCCTGTACGAATTGTTCTTCCTTGTTGGCCATGGCATGCAGTGCCTCGGCGCGGCGCATGTCGCTGATGGCCGCATGGTAAGCGCTGAGTGCGCGCGTACCGACCAGCCAATTGGTTGCCACTTCAGTAGTTGCGTCATTGACAACGGCGATGCGGCTGATTGAAAACACACCGATGATCACGCTCAGCGCCAAGACTATCGCAAAGGCCAAAGCCAGCCTTACACCGATTTTCAAGTTTGAAAATTTCACTAGCATCCCTCCCCAGGTTTTCATTTTGATATGCACCGATGGGGTGCAAGCAAGCGGAATGTACAGCAATAAATATTTGTTTTGGTCAACTTGAATAGTTCCCCTTCGTCTGCGCGGACCTGCGCCTGCTCCAATGGGTACCGAGCACACTCATCCCATGGGTTTGGGGGAAATTGTTATATGCATATATGCTTTTTGCATATAACAACGAACGGAACGAAATTCTGACTTTTCGTTTATTCGTAGTATTTGTTCTATTGATGCACGCGACTTCACCGTATAGCTTGCCCTCGCCACGGCCGAAAGCGTGACAGGTTCTTTGCGCGAAGTTTTGCGCAAGCCAAAGCAAGATGGAACTCGCTTGGGCAGCCCTGGTCAGTGCGTCTGCAATGTCCAGGAGCGCAGCGTCTTCAGGAATCCGTTAGAAGGTTTCCCATTCGTCAGACTCGGCACTCTTGGGTGCGGCAGCCAGCAGCTTGGGCGGCGTTGGGCTCGCAGAAGTTTTGGCAACACCACCAAGCGCCTTCTTGGTGCCCGCGCTGCTTATCTTTTTTCGCGCTGATGGCGTTGCAGCCGGCAACTTGTATGCGGGAGCCGGTGCAGCGGAGCGGTAACTTGGTGATGGTGTGGTGCCCGCACCTGGCAACAGTTTGAACACCGCCACCGTGCCCACCAAATCTTCTGCCTGAGACTTGAGGCTGCTGGCTGCTGCGGCCATTTCTTCGACCAGCGCTGCGTTTTGCTGTGTTACCTGATCCATTTGATGCACAGCTTCGCCCACGTGTGCTACGCCAGCAGACTGCTCATGGCTGGCCGCGCTGATCTCGCCCATGATGTCAGTTACGCGGCGAATCGCGCTGACCACTTCGGTCATGGTGGCGCCAGCCTGATCGACCAGCGCCGTGCCTTGGTCGACCCGCTCTACGCTGGCGTTAATCAGGCTCTTGATTTCTTTGGCTGCCTCTGCCG
>JBAXOC010000409.1:0-1559 GCA_037133455.1 Comamonadaceae bacterium
ATATACGGGCAGAGACCAATTGGCTGGCGCCGGTTTCAATAGCTTCGGTATTGCGCTTCTTTTCAGTGGCATCAGAACTAAACAATGCTGCCAGAAGTTTAGGGTTCACCAAAACGCCCTCGGCACCAGGTTGCGGAGTACGGCGCAGGCCGTTGGCTGTTTTTACTTCTAGCTTTAAGCGCTCCGCCATGGGTTTTAAGCTGTCGGCTTGCTCATAAACACCGTTAGAAAACACTTCGGCCAATTCGGCAAACTTGCGCTGCGCTTGTTGGGTTTTTAATTCCGCTTCTAGACCCGCACGCAGGCTTTCAAAAGACGCTTGGGCTGGGGCTTTGATATCGGTGAGTTTGAGAATATGGAAACCAAAATCGGACTCGACCAAATCGCTGATCTCGCCCTTTTTCATAGAAAAAGCAGCGTCTTCAAACGGCTTGACCATGGCGCCGCGGGCAAAGAAATCTAAGTCGCCGCCCTTGGCTGCTGAACCCGGATCCTGAGAATTTTTGGAAGCCAAGGCCGCGAAAGTTTCGGGATTGCTTTTAACTTTGGCTAAAAGCGCCTGCGCAGTTTCCTTTGCCTTTTGACGCTCGGCAGGTTTCATATCTTTGGGGGCGTTAATCAGGATATGGCTGGCGCGGCGCTCTTCTTTAGAGCTTAGACGGCTTGCGTTTTGTTCGTAATAAGTTTTGAGGTCGGCTTCGTTGACCACAATCGTTTTCTTTACCGCGTCCAGATCCAGCACCAGGTATTCAACATCCGCCGATTCAGCGGCCTGAAAAAGGGCTTGGTTGGCTTGGTAGTAAATTGCAATATCGGCATCGGCGAGTGAGACTTTTGCAAAAAATTGGGCCGGCGTAAAACGGGAAATTTGGACATCCCGGCGTTCGAAAAAGGCATTCAAGGTGACATCGGCCAAGGCTTTGGGTGCAAAAACCGTGGCACCGAAACCGGCTTCGACTTGACGCTCAGATAAGTTTTGTCGAACGCGGGCTTCAAACCCTTCAGGTGTCAGCCCTTGGCTGGCAGCGAGCTGGCGATAACGCTCCATATCCAAACTACCATCGGTTTTTCTTAATGCGCCTATGGTTGGATCTTGCTGGAGCTCTCGCGCAAGGCGTGCGTCGCTGATATTGAGCAAAGAGTCCGCTGTTGCTTGAGCGATCACTTGATCGCGAACCAAGCGTTCCAGGGTGATGTAACGCGCTTGGGGAGACTCCAGCATTTTGGCGTCCAGGTTAGGCATAGAAGCCCGCAAGCGGTCGACTTCACGCTTATGCGCCGCGTCCCATTCGCCTTGGGTAATGCTGTGGCTTCCCACTTTAGCAACGGAGACGCCGCCCTCATTCATACGACGGTAGCCATCCACACCGACCAGCACAAACGCGGGAATAATAAGCAGGAACATGAGGGCCATCATGATCTTGGTGTGCTTGCGAACGAAATCAAACATGCGCTATCTCCAGGAAAAACAAAAAAGGCGAACGTTGACGTTCGCCTTTGTTTGGGTGGTGGGTGATGACGGGCTCGAACCGCCGACCTACGCCTTGTAAGGGCGCCGC
>JBAXOC010000410.1:0-1553 GCA_037133455.1 Comamonadaceae bacterium
GCGCAACAAAGGCAAACGCGTTGCGCTTTCTTTGAGCTCGGGCACATCTTCGGTGACCAAATACTGGTGCGACATGATGGCAATCGGCAAATGCCGTCCGACCATAGCCATCAATTCGCCAGCGCGGTAACCCGCTGCATTGACAACGACCTCTGCGGTTATTTGGCCTTTGTCGGTGGTCACGATCCACTCGCCGTTGGGCTTTTGTTCTAGACCGGTTACGCGGGTGTGGCGTCGAATGGTGGCACCCAGCAAACGGGCTTCTCGGGCCAAGGCTTGAGTGAGCTGGGAGGGGTCAATGTCGCCGTCGAGCGGGTCCCACAACGCGCCTTGGATGTCGTGGGTTTCAATCAGGGGATAGCGATCTTTGAGTTCGCTAGGCGACAAAATTTCGTATTCCAAGCCGTTCGCCCGCCCCATGCTTTGAACATGGTGAAACTCATCCATGCGGTTGCGCCCGTGGGCCAAACGCACCGAACCGGTCAGGTGGTAGTTAATGGGGTTTTCAGAAGACGCCGCTAATTTACGGTACAGGGCCGCAGAGTATTTTTGAAGCTTTAAGATGCTCCAGCTGGTCGAAAAGGTAGGCAAATTACCTGCGGCGTGCCAAGTGGAGCCCGAGGTTAGTTCATCACGCTCAAGGAGCAATGCGTCTTTGATTCCTAATGCCGCTAAGTGATACAAGCAGCTGCAACCCACCACGCCGCCGCCTATGACGACAACCTTCACATGCTCTGTCATGTCTGTCTCCGTTGACTTGAGGAAGAGGCAAACGGGCTTACGCGCCGCTTGCCGCTTATTTTTTTTGGATTGTAAGCACAAATCTAAAAACCCTTGATAATTTTTTACATTAGAATAATTTTCGGCATATTTTTTACTTTTTGGAGGTCGTATGGATCTACCTAATCGGGCGAGCGTGGTGATTGTGGGTGGGGGAATCGTGGGTTGTAGCCTGGCGTATCACCTTACTTTACGTGGGTGTACCGACGTTGTTTTGCTCGAGCGTAAGCAACTGACCTGCGGCACCACGTGGCACGCTGCGGGATTGGTAGGCCAACTGCGGGCGACCTACAACATGACCCGATTGGCGCAGTACACCACCAACCTGTACAAATCACTAGAAGAAGAAACTGGCCAAGCCACCGGGTTTCGCCAAACCGGCTCCATCGCGATTGCCACCCACCAAGCCCGATTTGAAGAGCTCAAGCGCGGCGCGTCGATGGCCAAGTGCTTTGGCTTAGAAGTCCAAACCCTTACCCCGAGCGAAATTGCCAGCCTCTGGCCTGGCGTTCGCATTGACGATTTGGTGGGGGGTGTTTACTTGCCCAAAGACGGTAGGACCAATCCGATTGACACCACGCAAGCTTTAGCCAAAGGCGCTAAGAGCCGAGGCGCACGTATTTTCGAGAACACCGCCGTGGAAGAAATTCTGATTGAAAACGGAAAAGCCGTAGGCGTTCGCACCGCGCAAGGTGAAATTCGCGCCGACATGGTCGTCAACTGCGCAGGCATGTGGGCCCATGAACTCGGTGCCAAATCGGGCACCACGATTC
>JBAXOC010000411.1:0-1552 GCA_037133455.1 Comamonadaceae bacterium
ACGGCATAAATTGCGCCATACCCATCGCGCCAGCGTAGCTTCCGCGCACAGATATCGGATCGCGGCCGCTGGCCTTGGTAAGGACCAGAAACGCTTCTAACTCCTGCAAAAAATAAGCCGCGCGGGTGCGGGCTTTGGGGTGGGTTTGTGGGAAATCAAACGCCAGGGTGGTGAGTGCGTCAATGGTTCGGTAGCGACCCATGTTTTGGCCGTATTGGGTTTCAACGCCCAAGATGCCGACGATGGTGCTGGCGCTAACGCCAGTTTCTCGCTCGGCTCGGGCTAAGGTGTCCGCGTTGCGGCTCCAAAATCGCACGCCCGAGTCGATGCGAGCGGGAACCATCACCCGGTCGCGGTATTGTCCCCAATCTTTGACGGTAGTCGGCGCGCTCGGCGTCATGGCTTGGATGACTCCGGGGAGTTTGTGCGCTTGGCCAATCATGTGGCGCACCCATTGTGGACGCACACCCATGCGTTCTGCGATGCCGTCCGCAGCCTGCATCGCTGTCGGGTTTTTGCTGTAGTTTTCAAGGACAACTGCAGGAGGTTTTGCACGTTTTTTATTTTTCTGTTTTTCTGCTGCATGCCCTGAAGCTAATGCGCAAGCGATCAAGGCAAAAACAAAAAAGCGAAAAGAGATGAAGTTCAAAACAATAAGTCCACAGGTCAAAGGGTTGGCGTGCCCGTACGAGTGTAGTCAAAACGCGCTGCAGGGAAGAATAGCGCGCGTGTTAAGCTCATTGGGTAGCGATTTCTCGGGCCTTTGAATCCATGCACAAGACTGGTTTTTTTACCCATCCGGCTTGCCGCCAGCATGACATGGGCGCCGGACACCCGGAGTGTCCGCAGCGGTTGGATGCCATTGCCGACCGCTTGCTCTCCAGCGGGGTGTTGGATGTATTAGAACAACGTACCGCGCCTGCAGCGCCCATCAATGATTTAGAACTGGCCCATGGCCGCATGCATATCGCTTCGCTGCGCGGCCTGACCGATAGTTTGCGAGACGATATCGCAGCCGGTGGCCCCACGCACACGCCCATTGACCCCGACACCACCATGAATGTCCATACCTGGGAAGCCGCTTTGAGCGCAGCTGGCGCAGCCTTGGCGGCCACGGACGCTGTGATTGCGGGTGAACTTGAAAATGCGTTTTGCTCGGTGCGCCCGCCGGGTCACCATGCTTGCCATGACAAAGCCATGGGTTTTTGTTTTTTTAATAACGTGGCAATTGCTGCCCGCTACGCCTTAGAGCGCCACGGCTTGCAGCGGGTCGCCATCATTGACTTTGATGTTCACCACGGCAATGGCACGGAAGACATTGTCAGCGGCGATGAGCGCATTTTGATGTTGAGCTTTTTCCAGCACCCTTTCTACCCCTACAGCGACGCCCTCTCAACCGCCAACAACATGGTGAATGTTCCTGTGCCCGCCTACTCTAAAGGGGATGTGGTTCGCGCTTTGGTACAAGAGCAGTGGATGGCGCGGTTAGAAGAATTTGCACCTGAAATGATTTTTATCAGCGCTGGTTTTGACGCCCACCGCGAGGATGACT
>JBAXOC010000412.1:0-1550 GCA_037133455.1 Comamonadaceae bacterium
GTGCGCTTGAGTGGTTTTGAAAGGCAATAGACATCGGGGTTTCTCCTTGGGCAAAATGTAGGTCGAGCTCTTCGTTCAGACGATGGTAAAAACCCTTTGGCAGGCCTTGTTTTTGTCGTCTGCGGGACCGATAGGAAGGGATTTATTCGTCCACTGACGCTGACCAACGGTCATTCCAGTTATGGCCTGCACGTTGCAGCTCACGACGGTCGCGTTTGGTCGGCCTGCCATGCTCAATGCTGAGCGCGGGTTCGCGAGCCAGTTTGCGTTGTTCCATCAACTTTTCGCGAAGGGTCACACTGTCGGGTGTTTCTTGGTACAAAGCCTGCGCCACAGGCGCTGGCCCACGCACCTGACTTAAAGCTTGAACCACGATCGTGCGCGTCATGTCGCCTTGTCGAATCACAACATTGTCTTGGGCTTTGACTTCACGTGAAGGCTTGGCCACCAAGCCATTGACTTGGATTCGGCCTTTGTTGATTTCATCGGTGGCTAAAGAGCGGGTTTTAAAAAACCGCGCTGCCCACAGCCATTTGTCAATCCGCATGGAGTTCATGGGCGTATTGTGCACATGTGCAGGCCCCTTTAACTGGCGAACCCTTCACAAGCCCCCGCATTGGGTCGGCCTTTGCATTCACGGAGCAATCGGCGATCACGCTCTTTGATGGTCTCGCCATAGCCTTTGTCTTGTTTGGGCTTGGGCGTTTTTGTGCGTTTAACGGCTTCGGTCGCAAATTGGTCATTGCTGTTGGCTTGGACCCCACACGTGTGTGCAATGAAATTGGCCAAGAGTATGGTGGTGACGAGCGTTTTCGTGGCGGTCCATGAGCTGCGCATGATGTTCTCCCTGACTGTGTTTTTGTACTCTCATCATAGAAACGAATGGGTACTTTGCCAATGCCTATTTCCGTTACCATGTGGTCTCTTTGAAAGCACGCCAGCCCATGAAGCCGTTTCTGCGCCAAACCATTCTCGATGTTGAAGAGTCCCGCATTCGCGAAGTGGCCAATGCTGGAATGGGCCGCAGTGATGTGCTGGCCTTTTGGTTTGGCGAGAGCGACGAGGTCACCCCCCAGGTGGTGCGCCAAGCGGCGATCGATTCGATCAACCAGGGCGAGACCTTTTACGCCCATAACCTGGGGATGCCCGAGCTGAGAGAGGCGGTCTCGACTTACATGAGCGCTTTGCATGGCCCCATTGGCGTAGAGCGTTTGGCCATCACTTCAGGTGGCGTTAACGCTTTGATGCTGGCAGTGCAGGCCTTGGTGGATGCGGGTGATGAGGTCGTCGCAATCACGCCGGTTTGGCCTAATTTGACGGCACAAGCCTTGGTTATGGGCGCTCATCTGAAGTGCGTCTCATTGATGCCCGTCCAGGGTCAGTGGGTGCTGGACATGAAGGCGTTGTTGTCAAGCATCACGCCGAGCACGCGCTTGTTGATTGTCAATTCGCCCAATAACCCCACGGGTTGGACCTTGACGCGTCAGGAGCAAGAAGTTTTGGTGGCCCATTGCCGTCAAACCGGCACCTGGATTTTGGCCGACGAGGTG
>JBAXOC010000413.1:0-1533 GCA_037133455.1 Comamonadaceae bacterium
ACGCCGCCGACTCGAACTGGTCTGGGTTTTTGCCTTTGAAGGGCGCGTAAAACGCTTTGATCGTGACCATGTCTTTTTCAATATCGCCCGTGGGGTAGAACACAGGCCCCAAGCCGCTGATCTTGCGCGAGTAGTCCATGTAGCCCAGCACGATGGGCACTTGCGCTTTCAGGGCGATGTAGTAAAAGCCGGTTTTCCAGTAGCGCGTTTTGCTGCGCGTGCCCTCGGGTGGCACCACCAAGTGGACCGCACCGCTGGCCTGGATCAGCTCTTGCGCGCAACTGTCCACCAAGTTGGAGGATTGCGCACGGTTCACCGCAATGCCGCCGAGCCAGCGCATGATGGGTCCAAAGGGGAAAGTAAAAATACTTTGCTTGCCCATCCAATAAGCCTTGAGGTTCAAGCCAAAGGCGACCATCAACAAATAGGGCAGATCCCAGTTGCTGGTGTGGGGTGCGGCGATGACCACACATTTTTCAAGACCTGGAGGCAAACTGCCTTCCAGTTTCCAGCCGGTGAGCTTGAGAAAAGAGACCGAAGTGGCGCGCAAAACAGTGTTCACGATGGGCGTGTCAAAGAGGGTGCGGTGCATGAAAGGCCGATCTGCAAATAAAAGAATTCGTTTGTCGGCAGATGCCTGGGTTTATTGTCAAACGAAGCGCCCGGCGATTATGCCGCTCAATGCACAGGGGCTCGCAGCAAGGCTTGAAGGCAGCCTTACCTGAGCATCAGTTGCTGAAAAGTTCGCTGTGCGTACCTGCCCGCACAAAGTGGATCGACTTTTCGTCAAGCTGGTAGATCAGCAAAAAATCACCACCGATGTGGCATTCGCGGTGATCGGCCCAATCCCCTTTGAGCGCGTGGTCCAGCCATTCGGGCCCCAATGGTGCTTCGTGGGCAATGAGTTGCAGCATGGCTTCTTTCAGGCGCACCATGTCGTAGCGCCCTGAGTGCGACAAACGTTGCCAGTCTTTGAGAAACGCCCGCGTGTAGTCAGACGCCAGCGGCAAGGCCGCCCGTTTACTTGCGGCTGTTTTTTTCAAGATCAGCGAACAACTTATCAGCTGTTGCAAAACGCGCGCGGCGCTGGGCGATCATGGCGCGCGACTCGTTCATGGCAGCCAGTGTTTCGGCGTTAGGGACTTTGAGTTCGATGGGAAAGGCTTGGTCAATCACCACGCGGCGCAAAAACAAACGCACGGCATCGGACATCGACAAGCCCATGGCTGTCAGTGCCACAGTGGCTTGTTCTTTGATGTCGTCATCGACCCTGATGTGCAGCATGGAGGTTTGTGCGGTCATAGAGATTCCTGCGAAATGGAGTACCGATTATGTATCTCAATTGAGTTTTGTCAAGCCGTCTTACATCGTTCATGCGGTTGAAATTTTTCAATACCACCAAGCCACGGCATAAGGAATCAGCACCGCGCCCACAATGCCGTGCAAGCCCATGCCTAGGCTGGCATAAGCCCCAGCCTCGGCGTTGACGCTGAAGGCGCGAGACGTGCCGATGCCGTGCGCGGCCACGCCCAG
>JBAXOC010000414.1:0-1529 GCA_037133455.1 Comamonadaceae bacterium
GGTAATGCGGTGCTCGCGCTGCAGGACTTCCATCAGACCGGGTCGTCGCAAAACTTCAGCGTACAAGCCTTCGGTTGGTAAAAACAAAATTGCAAAATCCGTGGTGTAGGGAGGTTCGATGTATTTTTCTGCAATCGACTTAGCCTCTAGGCGAATCCGCACCTCTAAGGCCTTGCCGGCCGCTTCCGCATCGGCCACATGCGCTCGGCCCTGGGCGTCTAATAAGCGCTCGTAATCTTCGTTGGGAAACTTTGCATCGATGGGCAACCACAGCGGGGTTCCGTCGTCGGCTTTACCCGGCAGTTTGATCGCGAAGTCCACCACGTTTTTACTTCCCGGGCGGGTGGCGACTTGAACGGCGTACTGGTCGCTGACAAAAACCTGTTCTAACAACGAGGCCAATTGGGCTTCACCAAAAATACCGCGCGTTTTAACGTTTGTGAGTAAATGTTTTAAATCGCCCACACCTTGCGCAAGGGTTTGCATTTCACCTAAACCTTTGTGCACTTGCTCAAGGCGGTCTGCGACTTGTTTGAAGCTCTCGCCTAATCGCGCTTGGAGCGTCGATTGCAGTTTTTCATCGACTGTTGCGCGCATTTCATCCAACTTAGCCGCATTGGTGGTTTGCAACTGCGCCAGTTGTAGGTCCAAGGTTTGGCGAATTTCAGCCAAACGCCTGGCATTGGATTCACTCAAGCCCGTGAGCTGGGTACTCAAAGTATCTGAGAGCGATTTTTGCAAACCTGCGAGCTGCTGACCAAAAGCATCGATCTGGGTGTTTTGGGTGCGCGTGGCTTCCGCGCTTTGTTGAACCAAGGTCTGCTGAAACGTCGCAAGATTTTGGGCTGTCTCTTGGCGTCCTGCACGCGCTGATTCGGTTACTTCTCGGCGCAGTTCGCGCTCAAGCCGCTCAGAATTGTTTTGGATGCTATTTAATACTTCTTGGCGCTGCGCTTGAAGTACCGGGTCATGGGGATTGGTTTTGTCTGAGCGAAGACGCAAAACCATCAAGATAAAAACCAACTGAACCAGCCCCAGCCCGAGCAACACCCACCAACCGTAATCATTCACACGCATTCCCCAGTTTCATTGTTTTTCCTAATAACCGCGCTGATTTAGTCTAGCCAGGTGGTGAAGTTTTGTACCTCGACCCGTGGCGTATGGAACGTGTTGACCACGGCGGAAGCATCGGCATAGCCCAAGGCCATTCCACACACCAGCATTTCATCGGGCCCGGCGCCAATATGCGGCAAGATGACTTTGGAAAATCCATTCCATGCGGCCTGCGGACAGGTATGCAAACCCCGCCCCCGGGCGGCCACCATGATGCTTTGTAAAAATCCGCCGTAATCGACGAGTGAACCGCGCCCCATCACTTTGTCAACGGTAAACATCAAGCCCACTGGCGCATCAAAAAATCGGAAGTTACGTTGGTGCTGTTGGTGCATTTGGTCTTTGTCTGCTTTGCCAATGCCTAGCAAACCATACAAGCCCCAGCCGTTTTCGCGCCGGCGGTCAATATACGGGCT
>JBAXOC010000415.1:0-1525 GCA_037133455.1 Comamonadaceae bacterium
GGGTATCCCTCTACTATATAAACCTGTGAAACCAGCTTATTTGCGAACTTTGTTGGGGCGTGTTTTGAAGGCGTAATTCGCAGCAGCCAACACGGCTTGGGTGCGATTTTGAACGCCGAAGTACCGAAGAATGGAACTCACATGGGTTTTGATGGTTTCTTCAGATAGCTCCAAAGCGACTGCAATCTCACGGTTCGCTAGGCCATTGACCAAATGCGCGAGTACGTTTTCTTGGCGTGGGGAGAGCGAAAAGTCTTGGAATTCCAGCCCGCCGCCTGAATCCAAAAGCGCTTGCGGTATAACCACTTCGCCTTGCAATGCGCTTTGAACGCCATGGATAAATTCCTCGGACGCTGCGGCTTTAGAAATGAATCCCAAAGCGCCTAGCTGCAGCGCTTGGCGCATGACTTGCGCGGTGCATTGGCCTGACATCATGAGGACCGGCAGGGCGGGTTGGATTTTCCCAATGTCAACCAACACGTCTAAGCCGTTGCTGTCTGGAAGTTGGTAATCCAGTAACACCAGGTCAATGTCTTGGTGGGGAAGAAGCGTTGCAAGCGCTTGGGCGCCGTCCTTGGCTTGCAGCAGTTGTAAATCGGGGCTTAAATTTTGAAGGACTTGGGCTAAGCCTTCGCGAACTATTGCGTGGTCATCAACGATCAGAATTTTCATGTTTGAATTTTTTGGATTCTCGCTACGTGGCATTTTCGGCAGCGTTGTCTTGACTTATAGGCTAGCACATTGACCAGTCGAATAAAGTCAAATTCCAAAAAAAGAGCCCGCAGTGGCTTTGCAGCCTGCGGGCTTTTTATCCTAGTTTGGCACGAAGGGTTCGAAGCCAGAACGAATCTGGCTAGCCCATTTATGCGCCGTGGAGTTGCATCATCAAAGGAACAATCAACAGGGCCACGATGTTGATAATTTTGATGAGCGGGTTGATGGCGGGGCCCGCGGTGTCTTTGTAGGGATCGCCTACGGTGTCACCGGTTACAGCCGCTTTGTGGGTTTCAGAACCCTTGCCGCCGTGGTGTCCGTCCTCAATGTACTTCTTCGCATTGTCCCAAGCGCCGCCGCCTGTACACATCGAGATAGCGACAAAAAGACCCGTCACGATCGTGCCCATGAGCAGGCCGCCCAATGCGGCTGGTCCCAAAACCAAGCCCACCAAGATAGGCACAACCACAGGGAGCAAGCTCGGAATCATCATTTCTTTGATCGCTGCAGTGGTCAACATGTCAACGGCAGTGTCGTATTCGGGCTTACCGGTACCGTCCATGATGCCTTTGATGTCACGGAACTGCCGGCGCACTTCAACCACCACAGAGCCCGCAGCGCGGCCCACGGCTTCCATGGCCATCGCTCCGAACAGGTAGGGAATCAAACCGCCGATAAACAGCCCGATGATGACCATGGGGTTGCTCAAGTCAAAGGTAATGACCTTACCGTAGGCTTCGAGTTTGTGGGTGTAGTCGGCAAAAAGTACCAAAGCCGCCAAACCGGCAGAACCAATAGCGTAGCCTTTGGT
>JBAXOC010000416.1:0-1515 GCA_037133455.1 Comamonadaceae bacterium
CCCAACTGGTTGGCTCTTTGTCACCTGGCGCAGTCAGCCACAAACGGCGAAATAGCTGGCCCAGTATTGAAGCGGCCTTTGAACACTTTCGCCATAAAAAAGCATTCGCCAAATGGGACCAAGACGTTCTCATGGACTACGTGAGCCTTGGAACGATTGAGGAAGACGGTAAACGCGTTTTGGCTTTTAACCGCGAGATTGAAACCGAGATTTACAACACGATTCCCGACAACCTGGACCGTCTCTTTAAGCGCCACCCGCTCAAGTGCCCGGTGTGTTTTATTGGCGGACGTCAATCGGTGGAGATGAAACGCGTCGGCATGACCTTAACCGATCAACTCACCAAAGGCCGCACCATGATGCTTGACGGCAGCCACCTCTTTCCAATGGAAAAACCCCTGGCAACCGCCGCTGCGATTGAGGCGTCTTTACGCAACATGGGCGCTTGAGTTTTAAGCCGCCCAAGTCACTGCGCCGCTCCATGCCGTAGCCAACACCACGATGCCAAAGGCAATGCGGTAGTAGGCAAAACCGACAAAACTGTGGTTTGAGATAAAGCGCAGCAACCAGCGCACGCACAACCAGGCGCTAAGAAACGAAAAGAAGAGACCTACGCCAAAGAGGGGCGCATCGGCCATGCTGAGTAAGGCGCGTTCTTTGTACAGGCTGTAAGCCCCCGCGCCAATCAAAGTCGGCATCGCCAAAAAGAAAGAAAAATCAGTGGCCGCTTTGCGCGACATGCCAAGCAACATGCCACCAATAATCGTGGCGCCGCTGCGGCTGGTTCCCGGCACCATCGCCAAGCATTGCACCAAGCCCACCTTGAGCGCGTCCCACGCGGTCATGTCATCCATGCGATTCACGCGCGGAAACGTGCCTAGCTGCGGGTCCACCGCGGCAGCATGACGGCGCTCAGCCCACAAAATAATGAGGCCGCCCAAAATGAAAGTGGTTGCAACCACTTCAGGAGTAAATAAATACGTCTTGATGACTTTTCCGAACAGCAAACCCAAAATGACCGCGGGTAAAAATGCGATCAGAATATTAATGGCAAAGGTTTGCGCTTGCCGTTGGACCGGCAAGTCGATCAAGGTACTCTTGATCTTGTCCCAGTACACCAAAATCACGGCGAAGATGGCACCGGTTTGAATCGCAATATCAAAGACCTTGGCCTTTTCATCATCAAAGCCCAGAAGCGCACCTGCCAAAATTAAGTGACCCGTAGAAGAGATAGGAAGAAACTCGGTGAGACCTTCGACCACGCCCATGATGGCGGCTTTGATTAACAGGGTGTTTTCTAGCACTTCAAAATCCTTTAATTAATTGCGTATTTTGTCACTCGTAGCGCAAGGCCTGAATCGGCAACATCTTGGCGGCTCTTTGCGCGGGGTAAAAGCCAAAAAATACCCCGACCAATCCAGAAAATCCCACCGCTAAAACTACCGAAGCCCAACTCAAACTCACATCCCAGCCCGCGAATGCGCCCACGGCCCAAGTTGTTAGAGCACCTAAAAG
>JBAXOC010000417.1:0-1513 GCA_037133455.1 Comamonadaceae bacterium
GCATTGCCGCTGCTGCTCCGCTATCTGATGTTGTGGAAAGCGAGCATTTGCCCGGTGTTCAGGTCCAAAGCGAGACGGAAATTTTTGCGGATTTTGCAAAACGCGCAGGTTCGGTCTACCACGCCTCTTGCACCTGCTCGATGGGAACGGATCCTGCCACTTCGGTGGTAGACGCTAGGCTTCGGGTCCATGGCATCCAAAATCTTCGGGTGATTGATGCGTCAGTTTTTCCCGCTGTCACCTCCGGTAATACCAATGCGCCCACCATCATGGTGGCTGAAAAAGGCGCAGACATGGTCTTACAAGACAACGCATAAAGCCGGAAGTTATTCTTTTCGTTTTTCTCTTTTTCTTTTTCCTTTTAACCTCTCTTTAATTTTAGAAAGCACATGATGAGCAACAGCAAACTCCGTATCGGTTTTATTGGTTTAGGCAGCTTGGGCGAAGGCCTCTGCAACAACTTGGTCAAAGCCGGCTACACCGTCACTGCCAATGACCTCAACAAAGACTTGGCCAAGCGCCTGATCGCTGGTGGCGCGGGCTGGTCGGATGATGTGGCTGGCGCGTGCCGCGATGCCGATGTCGTGATCACCGTATTGCCCTCACCTGCGGTATCGCGCAAAGTGGTTGAAGGCGCAGGCGGCGTTTTTGAAAATCTCAAATCCGGCGGAACCTGGATTGAGATGAGCACCACCGACATGGAAGACTTGTTGCGCTTAAACGCCGTCGCAGCGACCAAAGGCGTTACGGTACTCGAATGCCCCGTCACCGGCGGTGTGCACCTTGCCAATTCCGGCGAAATTACGGTGTTGGTGGGTGGCGAAGAAAGCACCTTCAAACGGGTGGAAGACATCCTCAGCACCATGGGCGGCGAAATCATTTACATGGGAAAAATGGGCAATGCCTCGGTCGTTAAAGTCGTCACCAATATGCTGGCCTTTATCCACCTGATTGCGGCTGGCGAAGCCATGATGTTGCCAGCTAAATACGGCGTTGATCCTGATGCTACCTACCGCGCGATTCGTGCGAGCTCTGGCAACAGCTTTGTTCACGAGACCGAATCCAAGCTCGTATTGAGCGGCAGCTACAACGTCAAGTTCACCATGGACCTTGCTTGCAAAGACCTCGGTTTGGTCAATGGCATTGCTGAGAAAATTGGCGTTCCTTTGGAACTCGGCAGCATGGCGCAACAAATTTTCCGCCGCGCCCGTGGCTTGTATGGCAGCCAAGCGCAATCCCCTGAAGTGGTGCGCATGATCGAGCAGGCTTGCGGCTTGGAGTTGCGTGCCCCCGGCTACCCTACTGAACTCGTTGCAGAATAATTATTGAAAGTTGAAACCATGACGGCAGCACTCACCCACCAAGACTGGCTCGCACTAGCGGGAAAACTCGATATTGCGACCGGTCTTTTTATTGATGGCGCTTACCGCCCCGCTGTGGCAGGCGAAACGTTTGATTGCGTAAACCCGGCTACGGGTGAGGTGATTGCTGTGATGGCCAAGGGCCAAGCCGC
>JBAXOC010000418.1:0-1511 GCA_037133455.1 Comamonadaceae bacterium
GTATGGGGACGTACTGCCTTGCGCCAAGCGTCCAAATCGTTGGGATTGACGAAAGTGGTTTCTATACCAAATCGGCGCAGGGTGTAGTGCAGCAAATTGTGTGATCCGCCGTACAAGGCTGTGGAGGCAACAATGTGGGAACCCGCGCCCATGAGGGTGCAAATCGCCAGATGCAAAGCGGCTTGTCCGCTGGCGGTTGTGATAGCGCCTATGCCGCCTTCAAGGGCGCTGACGCGCTGTTCCAATACCGCGTTGGTCGGATTGCTGATGCGGCTATAAACATGGCCAGCCCGTTCAAGGTTGAATAAAGAGGCGGCTTGGTCGCTGGATTCGAATACAAAAGACGTCGTAAGGTGAATGGGTACGGCGCGAGCACCGGTGGCATCAGGTGTGGCGCCTGCATGCAGGGCGAGGGTGTCAAATCCGGGGTCAGCGTAGCCGGTCATGGGGGACTTCTCCGATCAATAATGTGTAGTCGAACAGTGTCATTGTGGGCTATATTCAAGTGACCTTGTATTAGCGGCCTTCTTGCCGCACCCTAGCGCCTTAAAGGAGCCCATATGAAAGTCAGCGATATCTTGCGTGTCAAGGGTGGAACCCTTTATACGGCCCAGCCCGGCGAACCCTTGGCGCACGCTGCCGCACTAATGGCCGAGCGCGATATTGGCTCTTTGGTGGTGATGGAGCATGGCGATTTGGTGGGCATGCTGACCTTTCGCGAGGTCATTCAATCGGTGGTTAAAAACGCTGGGACTATTGGGACGATGTTGGTCCGTACTGCAATGGACGATGCTCCCCTGACTTGCACGATGGAAACAGAGATGGACGAGGTCAGACGCATGATGCTCGACCGCCACGCCCGCTATATGCCGGTCATGGACAAGCGCATGTTGATGGGGGTGATTAGTTTTTACGACGTGGCCAAAGCCGTCGTAGACAGCCAGAACTTTGAAAATAAGATGCTAAAGGCTTACATACGCGATTGGCCCACCCCCGAAGAAGGGGTTCAAGCGGCGTGAGTCAAACCAATCTTGCGCTCAGGGATAATCACGGCCTATGAGCGGAAATACTTTTGGAACCCTTTTTGCTGTCACCAACTTTGGTGAATCCCACGGCCCAGCCATTGGCTGCGTCATTGACGGCTGCCCGCCGGGCATGGCACTGTCTGAGGCAGACATTCAAACCGACCTTGACCGACGCCGTCCGGGTACCAGTCGCCATGTGACCCAACGCCAAGAACCCGACGTGGTTCAAATTCTGAGCGGTGTCTATGAGGGTAAAACCACAGGAACGCCGATTGCGTTGTTGATTCAAAACACCGACCAGCGCAGCAAAGATTACGGCAATATTTTGGAATCGTTTCGGCCCGGCCATGCGGATTACACCTATTTTCAAAAATACGGTATTCGTGATCCCCGCGGTGGTGGCCGGTCCTCTGCTCGCCTTACGGCACCTATGGTTGCCGCTGGCGCCGTCGCAAAAAAATGGCTGAAACTTAAATATGGGACGAC
>JBAXOC010000419.1:0-1510 GCA_037133455.1 Comamonadaceae bacterium
GGCCCATTGCGGCAAACGCCAAAGAGTGTGAGCGTCAGGGTTCATAAAGTTTCAAGGTAGCGCCTCCGAAGGCTTGCGAGTCAACAAAGAAGCGCCAAACAAATTTAGCAACAAGCCCGCCATCAGCAATGCCCCTCCGACGAAATGAATCGGCGTCAAAGCTTCGCCAAAAACAAGCCAGCCAGTCGTCAAGCCCACCAACGGGACCAACAAGCTAAAAGGAGCAACGCGGTTAGCCGGGTATTTTGAAAGCATGCGGGTCCACACGCCGTAACCAAACAAGGTCGCACCCCAAGCCAAGTAAGCCAAGGCTCCAAAAGATTGCCATTCAAAATGCGCGAGCGAATAGGCAATCGCCTCTGGGCCCTCTATCCAGAGCGAGAGCAGCAAAAAAGGAATCGGAGGAACCAGACTGGCCCAAACCACAAACGCCTGCTGGTCCATAGGTCCAAACTGCCCCAGTGAACGCGTAACAATATTGCCACCAGCCCACATTACAGCGGCAGCCACCGTGAGCCCAAACCCGGCTAAGGGCATGCTCAGGCCATGGGCGCTTCCAATCAAAACCAAACCGACGCCTGCCAATGCCAAGCCCGCAATTTGATTGATCTGCCAGCGCTCCTTCAGCCAAAGGGCTGCGAACAGCATCGTAAAGAAAGCTTGCGATTGCAATACCAAAGAGGCTAAGCCGGAGGGCATTCCCATGTGGATTGCGGTAAACAAGAGGGCAAATTGGCCGACCGAGATCGTCATTCCGTAAAGCAGATACCACCGTAGCGGAACTTTGGGCGCTTTAAAAAATAAGAGTGCGGGAAAAGCAGCGAGAACAAAACGCAAACAGCCCAAAAGCAAGGGCGGAACACCCACCACGCCTATCTTGATCACAGCGAAGTTCATTCCCCAAACCCACACTACGACCATCATGACAGCCACGTCTGCAGGGGCTATTGAGACAAGCCCCGGCTTCTTCACATAGGAATCTGGCATTTTTAAGCGTGCACTCCGAAAATCAGAGCACTCCAACCCTCCCAAGCGATGTACGAACCCACCACCAGCATCAATGCGCTAGAAAGATAAGGCGCTTTTTCTGCGAAAGCACCAAAACCGCCCCAAGCTTTAGAAGCGTGTCGAACGCTTAATGCAGCTAAGGCGCCAGAAGCCACCATCGTGAGTGCCAGTCCCACACTGAAACTTAAAACCAACGCAGCACCCAAAGCAAACTGCTTCAGTTGTAAACACAAAAGGAGCACGGTGATCGATGCCGGGCAAGGTATTAACCCCCCGGTTAAACCAAACATTACTATTTGTCCATGAGTCACTTGTTGGCCCGTAAAACGAGTTCGGATTTGATCAGCGTGGGCTTGCGCATGGGCATCCAAAGCACCGCCCTGATGGTGATCTTGATGTTCGTGCTTATGTTCATGCCCGTGTTCGTGCCCATGATCATGAGCGTGGTGTTGATGGTTTGCTTTGTGAACGCGCCAGGCCATCCAAATCGCAGTCGCAATAA